>CAIXHJ010000022.1 GCA_903919165.1 uncultured Holophagaceae bacterium | reverse complement strand
TTGATTGTAGCGCGATGGATCCCCATTTCCCAGCGCCGGAAGCTGCCTCCAAGCCTCCGTGGTTGCCGAAGTTACCGGCACAGGGCAGACTAAACGTTTGGATTCTGGAGGAGCCATGGCCCTTGAGCGGACCTTTGCCATTGTCAAGCCCGATGCCGTCAAGGACGGCCACATGGGTGAGATCATCACCACCATCGAAGAGAGCGGACTTAAGGTTGTGGGCCTCAAGCTGACCCGTCTGACACCAGCCCTCTGCCAGGGCTTCTACCACGAGCATGTGGGCAAGGGCTTCTACCCGGATCTCCAGGCCTTCATGACCGAGGGCCCCGTAGCGATCATGGTCCTGGAAGGCGAGAACGCCATCCTGCGTTGGCGCGACCTCATGGGCGCTACCAACCCCGCCAATGCGGCTGAAGGTACAATCCGCAAACGCTTCGGCGCCAACATTGGCCGCAACGCCACCCACGGCAGCGACAAGCCCGAAAGCGCGAAGTTCGAGGTCAGATACTTCTTCAACGCCTTCGAGCTGTTCTGATTCCTGGGCGAAGCCCCAGCGAAAATCGGCACTAACGGCGCCGATTTCCGTTAGAGCGGAAGATGGATGGAACCTCACCCTTCCAATATCGCCTGGAGCGCTGACTGGCAGAGCCTGCGGATGCCGGGGAGCAAGTCGGCGCTCTGAAGACCCTTGTCGCTGTACCACTGGCCACCTGGGGGAGGCGGCGGGAGCAGGTCCTCCGGCGCCTTGGTGCGCAACAAGTGGCTCAGGTAGAGGCGCTGTTGGCCTTCGAGCCCCTCAAGACGCAGGAGCCATGGGGTGGGCAGCCTGCTGGTGCGCTCGTCGAACACCACGGGCAGGACGGATTTGTCCACGAAGAGGAAAGGCATACCCCAGGCTGCCTCGATCTGCGCACTGAGCAGCGAGGTCGGGAGAAAGCCCGGCGACCAGGGGATCTGGGCGGGCATGAGGAGGCCGCGATGGGGGCTGTGCGGCGAAGGCACGAGCAGGACGAAGGGCGTCTGTTGGCCATGGACCAGCACGCCTTCGATGAAGGTGGTGAGATGGACCCGGCCCTCTGCCATCAGCGTCCTCCTGCGGTTTCCAACTCCTGCATGATGCGGTCCCGGGCGACACAGACTTCCCCCACGGCGGCCTCGGGCCTGAGCTTGATGACCTCCTTGGTGCGGCGGTCGCGCAGTTCCACGACGCCCTCCTTCAGGCCCCTGGCGCCCACGGTGAGACGGAGGGGGAAGCCCAGCAGGTCGGCATCCTTGAACTTGGCACCAGGACTCAGGCCCTCGCGATCATCGTGCAGGACTTCGAACCCCGCATCCTCCAGGTCCTTCTCAACCTGGGTGGCCACTCCGGAGACTTCCGCGCTGCCGGGATCCAGACAAACCACGTGGACCTGATAGGGCGCGATGGGCCAGGGCCAGATGATGCCGTCGGCATCGTAGTTCTGCTCGATGGCCGCGGCCACGGTCCGGGTGATCCCGATGCCGTAGCAGCCCATCACCATGGGATTCTCCTTGCCTTGTTCATCGAGGAATGTGCAGGACATGGATTTCGAGTACTTGATGCCGAGCTTGAACACCTGGCCCACCTCGATGCCGCGGAAGGCCTGGTACTTGCCCTTCCCGCAGCGGGTGCAGACGTCGTTCTCAACAGCCATCCGTAGATCCGTAAAGGTGCAGCCAGGGAGGTCGCGGGCGGGATCCAGACCGAAGTGGTGGTAGCCCGTGCGGTTCGCACCGCAGGTGAGGTTGACAGCGCCTTCGAGGCTGCGGTCCACCAGCATTCGCACTGACGTGCGAATGTTAGAGAAAGGCGTGTCTTTGGCCGGAATGGGGCCCATGAAACCGGATTTCGCCCCAGTGAATTTCTCCGCCTCGGCGATCTCGACCAACTCAAGCGTGTTGGCTCCAAGGAGGTTTTTCACTTTGACTGGGTTTACTTCGTGGTCCCCGCGAAGCACAACACCAACATACTGAACGTCGCTATAAGTCCCTTCCACACCGGGATCGGGATGGGTGGTTGCGAATGTGGTCGACGCCTGGAACAGATAGAACTTGCTGGTCTGTGTGAGGGGCATGCCGTCATGCTCGGCGTCCTTCATCCCCGCCGCCTGTTCGACCTGACCGAGCACGCCCGGAGTGTAGAAATGATCTATCTTCAGTTCAAACCTACCTCCGTGATTGCCGACAGGCAAACACGGTGCCTCAGTCTTCTCCATGTTCGACGTGTAATCGCACCCGTCGCAGCTGAGGATGGCGTCCTCGCCGCTGCCCGCCAGCACA
>CAIXHJ010000021.1 GCA_903919165.1 uncultured Holophagaceae bacterium | reverse complement strand
GTGGCATCCAGCAGCTCGGCGGGGAAGGGGCCCGCGCCGACACGCGTGGTGTAGGCCTTGGCGATGCCCAGGATCTTGTCCAGGGCCTTGGGGGGCAGGCCGGTGCCGGTGAAGAGGCCGCCCAGGCTGCAGTTGCTGGAGGTGACGAAAGGATAGGTGCCGTGATCGATGTCGAGCAGGGTGGCCTGGGCACCCTCGAAGAGGATGCTGTCGCCGCGTTCCCAGGCGGCCATCAGGTGGCCCTGGGTATCGCCGATGAAGGACAGGAAAGGTTCGGCGGTGCGCAACAGGCCTTGGACGATGGCCTCCAGAGCAGGCAGGCCACCTTCGGCACCCAGGCGCAGGCGGACTTCGTCATAGCCGGGCTGGATGCGCGCAGCCAGGACCTCGGGATGGCGGAGGTCGCCCAGGCGCACGCCCATGCGGGCGGCCTTCATCTCGTAGGCGGGTCCGATGCCGCGGCCCGTGGTGCCGATCTTGGCGCCCACCTTGTCCGCACGGAGTTCACGCCACTGATCCAGGGAGATGTGGTGGGGCAGGATGATGTGGGCCTTCTCGGAGAGCAGAAGGCGGCCCGTGAGGTCGAACCCGCGCGCGCTGAGGCGATCCAGTTCCTGCTGGAGGACCTCAAGGTTCAGCACCACGCCGTTGCCGACGACCAGGAAGCAGCCGGGATGGAGGGCACCGCTGGGCACTTGATGCAAGGCGATGCTCTGGCCATCCACCACCACGGTGTGTCCGGCGTTGTTGCCGCCTTGGAAGCGGACCACGTGGCGGAAGTTGGAGCTGAGCAGGTCCACGACCTTGCCCTTGCCCTCATCCCCCCACTGGAGGCCAAGGATCGCCAGATTGGTCCCAGCCAGGCTCATGCCGCCCTCCCAAGCCTTCCAGGATAGCGCCGCAACTCCATCCTTCACAGCTGAATCGGGACAAGGCTGGCGGAAGGCGCTACCCTGGGATCGCGATGGAACCATCCTGGTCCCGGCGCCATTTCTGACCCGGAAGGGTGCCCTGTGTTCGAAAAATTCACTGAAAAAGCCCGTCGCGTAATGTTCTTCGCCCGCTATGAGGCGAGCCAGTTCGGTTCCGAAAGCATCCAGAGCGGTCACCTCCTGCTGGGACTGCTCCGGGAATCGGAGAAGACCAGCACGCAGCTCCTCGAGCGCATGGGCGTGCAGGTGAGCAGCCTGCGCGAGCGCCTGGTGGCCGCCCTGACCCCCAAGGACAAGAAGATCACGCCCAGCAGCACCAGCATCGACATCCCCATGGAGGAGGAGGTCAAGCACATCCTCCAGCACGCCACGGCGGAAAGCGCGAAGCTCAACCACAAGCATGTGGGGGCCGAGCACCTGCTGCTTGGCATGCTGCGGGAGGAGGGCTGCCTGGCCGGGCGTCTGCTGAAGGAAGCCGGCGCGGATCTCATCGCCGCCAAGGAGATCCTGCTGGAGAGCAGCAAGGAGGAGAAGATCGCGAAGAAGAAGAAGGAGCACCCCCTTCTTTCCGAGTTCGCGCGCAACCTCTCGGAGATGGCCGAGCGCGGCATCTTCGACAACCTCATCGGCCGGGATTCGGAGGTCGAGCGCATCGTCCAGATCCTCAGCCGCCGGCGCAAGAACAACCCGATCCTGCTGGGCGAGGCCGGCGTGGGCAAGACCGCCATCGTGGAGGGCCTGGCCCAGAAGATCCACGAGGGCCTTATCCCCCCCAGCCTGGCGGACAAGCGGATCTACGCGTTGGACCTCAGCCTCGTCGTCGCTGGAACCAAGTACCGCGGACAGTTCGAGGAGCGGCTGAAGTCCATCATCGCGGAGGCCAGCAAGGATCCGAGCGTGGTGCTGTTCATCGATGAGATCCACTCGCTCATCGGCACGGGGGCCGCCGAGGGCAGCCTGGACGCGGCCAACATCCTCAAGCCGGCCCTCAGCCGCGGCGAAATCCAGTGCATCGGCGCGACCACGCACAAAGAGTACGCCAAGTACATCGACAAGGACCGCAGCCTGGTCCGCCGCTTCCAGCCCGTCACCGTGAATCCCCCGGACGAGGCTGAGAGTCTCCGCATCATCGAGGGCATCCGCAGCCGCTACGAGCTGTTCCATCGGGTCCGGTACACCCAGAAAACCATGGAGGCCTCGGTCTACCTGTCCAACCGCTACATCACGGACCGCTTCCTGCCCGACAAGGCCATCGACCTCCTGGACGAGGCCGGTGCCCGGGTAAAGCTGCGCGTGGGACCCGGTGGGTCTTCCCCGGAGGGGCAGACGCTGGAGGAAGAACTCCACCATGTCATCAACGAAATGAACGAGGCCGTCCTGAGCCGGGATTTCGAGAAAGCCGTGCTGCTCCGCCAGAAGGAGCTGCAGTTGCGCGACGAGATCCAGAAGAACCGCTCCGACCTTACGGATGAGGATTACGCCCGGTTCCCCGAGGTGACGGAACAGGACATCGAGGATGTGGTGGCCAGCTGGACCGGCATTCCCGTCAAGGCCCTCAAGGGTGACGAGAAGGCCAACATGGTGAACATGGAGTCCAAGCTCAACGAGCGTGTCATCGGCCAGCCGGAGGCCGTGAGTGCCGTGGTGCGGGCCGTGCGCCGGGCCCGGACGGGCCTCAAGAACCCCAACCGGCCCATGGGCTCCTTCCTCTTCCTGGGTCCCACCGGGGTGGGCAAGACGGAGCTGGCCAAGACCCTGGCGGCCTTCCTCTTCGGGGACGCCAAGAAGATGATCCGCTTCGACATGTCCGAGTACATGGAGAAGCACGAAGTCTCCAAGCTGCTCGGGGCCCCTCCCGGGTACGTGGGCTATGAAGAAGGGGGCATGCTGACCGACCGCATCCGGCGGAACCCTTACTGCGTCCTGCTCTTCGATGAGATCGAGAAGGCCCATCCCGATCTGATCAACATCCTGCTCCAGATCTTTGACGACGGCCAGGCCTCGGACGCCTTCGGGAACCTGGTGGACTTCAAGAACACCATCATCATCATGACCTCCAATGTGGGCAGCCGTGAGCTGCTGCCGGACAAGAACCTCGGCTTCGCCGAGCAGGACGGGCGTCCCGATGCCAAGTCCAGCGACGCCATGAAGGTCCTGAAGCGCACGTTCCCACCTGAATTCCTGAACCGCATCGACGAGATCGTGGTGTTCAACCGCCTTGGAGATGATGAGCTGCGCAAGATCGTCCGGCTGCTGGTGGAGGATCTCAACCTCACCCTCCAGAAGCACAGCCTGATCGTCTCCCTCACGGATGCCGCCTGCGACTGGCTGGTGAAGACGACCCTGCGCGACCGGGCCTACGGCGCCCGACCTCTGCGCCGGGCCATCCAGAAGCAGGTGGAGGACCCTCTCGCCGAATTGATGGTCGGCCAGGACACGGTGCCTTCCGGCTCAGTGAACTTTGATCTGGTGGACGAGAAGCTGGTCCCCACCTTGTCGGATACTGGAGACGTGGCCGTAGGCCAGGAAACCCATCTGGTTGGAGCGCCTGAATGACGCAGCCACACAAGGTTTGGAACCGGGTCCGGCCCCGGTGGCGGAGGGGCATGCTGCTCTTCGCGCTGGTGGCTGGGTTCGCCCTTCCCGTGTTGGGCCAGGACCTCGAGCCCATCACCTCCATCGAGGTGATCGGCGCCCAGAAACAGACCTCGGAGACAGTGATCTTCAAGTCGGGCGTGAGGGTGGGCGATGACATCCGGAACCTGGACTTCACAGAGATCCTGCAGAAGCTCTGGGCCAGCGGATCCTTCGACGACATCAAGCTCGAGCTGGAGGATGCGACCGGGGGCAAGAAGCTGGTCATTCGCGTCAAGGAACGGCCCTTGATCAAGGAGATCGACTACCGCGGTGGCACGGAAGTGGGCCTCACGAACATCAAGGACAAGGTCAAGGAGAAGAAGCTCACCATCAACCCGGACACGGTCTACGATCCTGAATCCGCCCGGAAGATCAAGGACTTGATCATCGAGCAGGCCGGCGAGAAGGGGTTCCGGAGTCCGGTGGTGGACATCACCCTCGAGCCCATGGCTGGGGGCGTGGCGCGTCTGGTGTTCGACATCAAGGAGGGAGGCAAGGCCAAGATCTACCTGGTGACGTTCAGGGGGAACAAGGTCTTCAGCAGCGCCCAGTTGCGCAAGGTCATGAAGAAGACCCGGAAGCATTGGATGTTCAGCTGGTTGACGACCCACGACCTGCTGGTGGACAAGAACCTGGACGAGGACCTGGAGAATCTCAAGAAAGCTTACTGGAGGCAGGGCTACAAGGATGTCTTCGTCGGCAAGCCCATCGTCGAGGTCGAGGACCGTACCACTGCCAAGCAGAAGAAGAAGAATGAGCAGCGGGCCAAGGAAGCGAAGACGCCCAAGTACGATCTCAGGGCCACCTTGACCATCCCCATCCTGGAGGGTGAGCGCTATTACGAGGGCACCTTCAGGACAGAGGGGGGCAAGCTGTTCAAGGAGGACTTCTACCTAGAGAAATTCGCGGTGGTGAAACGGGACAACCAATCCTTCCTCCGCAAGTTCTTCAACGTGAAACCCTCGCTGGAGGCTCCCAAGCCGGAGGCCAAGCCCGTGCCGTTCGATCTGGACGCGGTGAACCAGACGGTGGACAAGGTGAAGGAGGCCTATTCCAACCAGGCCTACATCCTGTTCAAGGCGGAGAAGAAGTTTGATGTGCGTGAAGAAGGTGGCCTCAAGAAGGTGGATACCACTCTGAAGCTGGACGAGGGTGAACCCTATACGATCCGGAAGATCGAGTTCGAAGGCAACCTGACGACCAAGGACAAGGTGTTGCGCCGCAGCATGCTCATGCGGGAGGGGGATCCCTTCCAGACGGACCGCTTCAAGGACTCGCTGCTGAGCATCAGCCAGTTGAGCTTTTTCGACGTGAAGAGCTCCGAGCCCAAGGTGGACCTGGTGCAGGACAAGCCCCAGGTGGACGTGGTGATCCGGGGCGAAGAGGCCGGGGTGAACGAGGTGCTTTTCCAGGGCGGGTACGGATCCCTGTTCGGCTTCTCCCTGGGCGTGAGCTTCTCCACCCGGAACCTGGGCGGGAGTGGTGAGACCCTGTCCCTGAGCGTCAACGCCGGAAAGTACGCGAAGAGCACCACCCTAAGCTTCACTGAGCCTTTCATTTTCGACCTCCCCTATTCCGTCTCGACCTCCATATCCAACGGGTCGGCGGACTATGATGCCTCCCGCGTGGGAATCGAGAACGCCTACCGGCAGTTCACCCGCAGCCTCGGGGTATCGATCGGCGCCCGCCTCAGCAACTGGCTGCCGGACAAGTCCTGGGCCTGGTTCACCACCTATTCCACGGGCTACACCTTCCAGATGATCCGCATCGAGGGTGGACAGAACTTCTACTTCAGGGATACACCGGAAATCCTCACATCCTCAATCAGCCAGAGCATCGGCTACAGCACCGTCAACCACCAGTTCAAACCCACCGATGGCACTCGGGTGTCGTTCGGCATCGAGTATGGCGGGTGGCAGTTCGGCGGGGACAAACCCTTCCTGCGGGCCACCTGGCAATTCGCCAAGTTCGCGAGTGTCGCCGAACGGCACATCTTCGCCCTCAACATGTCCTACGGGTACCTGCAGAACATGGGCAATGACCCTCTTCCGCTCTATAACCTGTATCGGCCCGGTGGAGAGAACAGCATCCGCGGCTACCTGTACGGACAAGTGGGGTCGGTCGAGCTCGACAACAATCAGCACGCCGTGGTCGTGGGTGGCAACAAGCAGTTCATCGCCAACGCCGAATACCAGTTCAAGATCGCGGACGAGTTCCGCCTGGTGTTCTTCTACGACGCGGGAAATGCCTGGGCCCCCGGCACGAAGGTCTTTAGCCACAATGAAGTGACCTACCTGGACCGGTACAACAACCCCTACTCCTTCATCAATCCCACCCTTGTGCGCTCCGCCGGGCTGGAATTCCGGTTCTTCCTGCCCATCAGTCCCGCGCCACTGCGGCTGATCTGGGCCAGGAAGCTGAACCCCTATCCCTTCGACACCCAAAGCAGGACGGACTTCCAGTTCTCCATCGGAACCACCTTCTGATTCCGGCCGGAAACGGCCTCCATTCCACGCTATCATTCCCCTTCGATCTGGAGATCCCATGCGCCCGCTTGTTCCGTCCCTGGCAGCCCTGTGTCTGTCCGCCACCCTCGCCACTCCAATACTTGCCCAGGAGGCGCCGCGATTCGCCTTCTTCAGCATCAATCAGCTGGTGCATAGCTCCAAGAAGGCCGGCGCCATCTTTTCCGAGCTCGAAATCACCGGGAAGAACCTCCAGGAGAAGCTGCAGGCCAAGGGCCAGGAACTGCAGGCCCTCCAGCAGCAGCTGAACTCTCCGAGTCTCGACCCCGACAAAAAGGAGGCCCTGGCCAAGAAATTCCGCGATGCGGAGTATGAGGCCAAGAAGCTGCAGGAGGACAGCCAGGCGGATTACCAGCGCGTGGAGAAGAAAGTCGGTGAGGCCATCACCAAACTCGCGGCGCCCATCGTCGAGCAGCTCGCCAAGGAGCAAAAACTCCAGCTGGTCCTGTCCGACCAGACCGTGCAGATCCTGTCCTGGGCCGACCAGGACTGGATGAAGGCCTTCACGGCCGAAGTGGCCAAGCGTCTCGACGCCAGCGAGCCCGCCGCTCCAGCCTCGGCTCCGAAGTCCGCCGCTCCGAAGCCCGCGGCCCCCAAGAAGTAGATTCCGCCCTTGACGGCCCCATGAGATGACCGCCGCGCGACGGCTGCTCCTGCTGCTCACCGGGATCAACCTGGTGAACTACCTGGATCGGTACGTCGTCGCGGCGGTCCTCGAGCCCCTGGGGCGAGAACTCCACCTCACGGACGCCCAGCTCGGCCGCCTGACCCTGGTCTTCATCCTGGTCTACATGTGTGCCGCGCCGCTGTTCGGCTATTTCGCGGACCGTTTCCATCGACCGCGGCTGGTGGCCGGTGGCGTGGCTCTGTGGAGCCTGGCCACCGTGGGCGCGGCCTTCGTCCACAGCTACCCGGCCCTGTTGCTGACCCGGTCCCTGGTGGGCGTGGGCGAGGCCGCCTACGCCACGCTGGGTCCGGCCATGCTCGCCGACGGGTTCCCCGAATCCGACCGCGCCCGGACTTTCACCTGGTTCTACCTGGCCATCCCTCTGGGCAGCGCCTTCGGCTTTGGCCTGGGAGGCCTGGTGGCCGGTGCCTGGGGCTGGCGCGCCTCCTTCCTGGTCGCAGGTCTTCCGGGGCTGATGCTGGCGCTTTGGATGGCCTTCCAGACGGATCCCGTGAGGGGAGCCATGGACCTGGCACCGGATACCGATGCCGTCCTGCCGTATCTCAAACGGCTCCGACATATTTTTTTCAACCGGATCTGGCTGGCCTGCACGGCGAGCTACGTGGCCTACACGTTTGCCATGGGCGGCCTCAGCATGTGGGGGCCGACGCTGCTGCAGCGGCGGTTCGCCGTCAGTACCGCCAAGGCGGGCCTGGTCTTCGGCGGACTGGCCGTGGTGACGGGCATCCTGGGTACTTTCCTTGGCGGCTGGTTGACGGACCGCTGGCAGAAGCGCTGGCCCGACGCCGGGGTGGGGATCTCCGGTCTCACCCTGCTGGCCGCAGCCCCCGTGGTGGCCTGGGCCCTGGGCACCCTCAGCCTCGAAACCGCCTACCTGCTGTTCTTCCTGGGCATGTTCCTGCTCTTCGTGAACACCAGTCCCGTGAACGCGTTGACGGTGAGTTGCCTTCCGGCCAGCGTCCGGGCCACCGGGGTGGGTGTGAATGTGTTCTTCATCCACCTCATGGGAGACGCCATCAGCCCCGAGCTGGTGGGACGCCGGGCGGATGCGCTCCATGCCATGGGCATGGGCGGGGGGGATGCCCTGGCCCGGGCGCTGGTTCTGGTGCTGCCGGCCATCGCGCTCAGCGGGCTGGCGCTCTGGTGGGCCCGGCACCGGCCCGCGCAGACATAGAAAAGGCGGGACCGAAGCCCCGCCTTTGACTGGTTAATGGCCTTCCCAGTGATCGATCTTGCTGATTGCCGGGAAGGCGATGGCGGTTGTCAGGTCAGGGCAGGGCGCTCTGGGTCGGGTCCACCACGATGGGGTTTGTCGTGCCCACCACGGAGGGTGCGCCGAGGAAATAGCGTATCTGCTTCTGGATTAGCCCATAGGTGATGGGCCTGCTCACGTAGTCATAGATGGACGTGTGGGCGGTGTCTGCCTGGTCCATCTGGAAGTAACCTTCGGTGGGAGTGATCATGGAGGCTGAGATGGCAGCGGGGGCCGCCTTGGGTGCCGGGGCGCCACCGGTGATGGTGAACAGGAACTGGGCAGGTACTCCGGTGGCATGATTCGGAGTGCCACCGGTGGTATAGGCCAGCTGCTTGAAGCCGGGCGCCACGGCGGCACCCGCGGCGCCGAGCACCTCGCGACCGCCCAGGGCGCTGGCGAAGTACCGCGTGTAGGCGTTGCCAATGTAGATGTCGCCGTTGGTGGGAACAGGGAGACCATCACTGCCGACGCTGGTGCTGAAGGTGGTCGAGGTAGATTCCTGGATGGCGAGACGGCCTGACAGGCGGCTGGGCAAGCCCGCGGCCAGGGGCGTGGTGACAGAAGCCGGGTCGATGGTGTCAGTCACGCTCTGGGTCACCTGCCAGAACTGGTGGTAGGTAGGTGAGTTCGTGGCGATGCCGATAGCTGCAAGCCCGGCATTGATGGCGGGGCTGTAGTGGGGGCTGTTCTGAAGCACATAGGCAAGGCGGCCGCCGGGCACACTCAGGTAGCCCTTCATGTCGTTGTTGAGTGTGGACTGGGTGTATGGATAGCCGGTGGTGGAAAGGGTGGTATTGCTGGCCAGGTAGTAGGCGCCCACGATGGAGCCGAGGCTGTCACCCAGGAACTTGATGTCGCCTGTGGGTCCACCCGACGGTGCCAAGGGGCCGAGAACGGCAAACCCGCCAGCGCGAATATCGAGTTCCAGACGGTTCAGGTCGAAGGCAGCCTGCTGGACATTGGAGCGCGTAGCCAGGGGGGCACCCAGGGCCATGAAGTCCTGGCTCCACTGATCGGTGACATTGTGACCAGGTAATTTAAGGTCCCCATGCAGGGGGAGGTCGATGGCGATGACGGCCTTGCCCGCGGCGGTCAGGGTCCCCGCCATGCCGACGATGTACTCCTTCTGGCAGCCGAGGCCGTGCGCGAAGATCACCAGGGGCCAGCCGCCCGCGGGCGCTGTGCCGGTCGGGGTTATGTAGACGAAGTTGACGGGGCGCCTCACGAAATAAAAGCCCGTGAGGTTTACGGCATCGGGGCGATAGCCCTGGAGCACGCCCGTGCCGACGTTGTAGGGGCCCGTGGGGCCCGCGACAGCCGTCAGATCGATGGTGGCGGCATTAGCGCGGGCGACCACCGGATCGATGCAGATGCTGGCACTGTCAATGCTCCCGAGGGTCACAGTCCCCACACTGGCGGGGGGGGTGGTCACAGGGAGGCCGATGGCGGTGAAAGCCGTATTCCAATAGGCCGCAGGCGTGGGGCTGGAGGTCACCGTGGGGGTGTAGGTCCAGGTGGCGCCCGGGAAGCCGCCCAGGGGAGTGCCTGCGGCAAAGGCCCGCAGGGCCGATTCCGTGGGGATCGTGGTCGGGTCCGAAGCGGAGGGGCTGCTGTGGGTTCGGGAGATGGCGCTGGCGCCGGTGATGAAGCGGCCCATGAGGGCGATGTCGGCACGCTTGGTGATGGTGGTGGTTGCCGTGGCGGCGATGAGGTCGTCCATCACCTTGGCGTAGCCGGAGAGGAGGATGTTGCCTCCCGCCGTGACGTTGGCACGGATGGGCTCCAGGGCCGCGAAGGCTCCAGCCAGGGCGTTGGTGGATTTCAGGGCGTCAAAGTACGGGGGGACGGAAATGGGTTTGCTGGGGTTCCCGGTGTCCTTCACCCGGTTGGTGACCACGTAGAGGTAGCGGGTCGCCGGAAGCATGGGGAAGTTGGGGAACATCAGGAGGTCAGTCCCGCCGGCGGTGTAGACGTACCTGAAGGTCGCGGAGATGTCCGTGAAGCCAAGGGCGGCATTCTCTGTGCCGGCGGTATCGGGAGTCAGCTGGAACACTTTGATGTTCGCGGGCGTGACGGTAGTCCCATCCACGGCCGCGGTGAATTGGATGTAGATCGGAGCGTTCATCCCCGCCACAGCGTTGGTGCCGCCCATCTCGCGCAGGTTGATGTAGGCCAGGGCCTCAGGAGGGGTCATGGGGACACCGGCGGGGCGCGGTCCCACCGTGACCACGCCGGTGGAGGGGTTAGTCCAGGCCCCAGTGAGTGGGTCTAGGGCTGTGGCCGTCGCCAGCACATTCGGAAGGGGAATTTTTGCGTTCGCCGGGTCGAAGACGGGGGCGGCCAGGCTTGGTGAGGATTCGGGGCCCGTGATGATGGGGGCGATCTTGGAATCTCCGCCGCCGTTGCAGGCGAGGGCGAGCATCAGGGGTAGGCCCAGAAGGGCGAGACTCAGGGATCGACGCATAAATTGACCTCCAGGGTGGGAGTGGAAGGAAGACAGAGTGGATAGGTTCCAAGACGATAGGACCCTCTGGGGGGGAATTCCAGGGAAAAGGAAGGGGCCCCAAAAAGGGGCCCCATTGACGACGTGTGGCGTATCTATTCCGTGACGGCGAAGACAACCTTGTCGTTCCTGAACCGGCTCACGGTGATGAGCTCCACCGTGGCGGTCTGTTTGTCCTCGCTGATGGTGAGCTTGTAGTGCTCGTCCTTCAGGTAGGAGCCAGGGACGACATTCACCTTGCCGATCTGCTTGAGGCCCAGGTCGGCGGCCTTGATGGTGATGGTCTTGCCGGAGCGGAGGTCGAGGCTCTGGGTGAAGACCTCGTCACGCCAGTTCTTGCCGGCGCGGTCCTTGGCGAAGACGGGGATCTCGATGACGCCGTCGGTCTTCAGGGCGTCCCGCTTGCCCACGACGTAGTGCAGCGAGTTCAGCTTGGCCAGCTGGCCGGCGTTGTCGGCCTGGAGCTTGGTGCGCTCCTCGATGAGGTTGGCCCGCTCGGTCTGAAGGCCTGTGATCTCTTCGGTGATCTTCTTCTTCTGGCTTTCGAGATCCAATACCTCTTCCTGCAGCTTCTCGTTCTGGGCCACGGCCTCGTCACGCTCGCCCTCGACCTTCTCGCGTTCCTGGCGCATCAGGTCGTTGGGACTGATCTTCGCCTTGCCCTGGGACACCCAGGTGCCGTAGGTGCCGTTAGCGTAGAAGTGGTAGACCTCGAAGCCCGGCGCCAGCTTTTCCAGGATGGCCACGCGGCTCACCAGCTTCTTGGCCTCGGCCTCGGACACCCCCTTCTTCTTGAGGAAGCGCAGGGACATGCCGTAGTGGCTGTCGTTGGGCTTGGCTACATCGGGCTTGGGCAGGTCGGCCTTCAACTTGGCGATCTTGGTGTTGAGATCCTTGATCTCCTTGTCCTTGTCCAGCACTTCCTGGAGCAGGGCCTGGTAGGAGCTGTTCTTCTCATTCTTGATCCGCTCTTCCAGGGCCTTCTTCTGTTCGTCCGTGAGCTGGAGGGTCTCGGCGTTGGGCTTGATGTCATTGACGCCGGCTTGGGCCAGCTTCTTCTGCTCCTCGGTGGCAACCTGGTTCACCTGCTGACTGGCCTTGTCGGCCTCGGCGGCCTTCTGGGTCAGTTCCCGGATCTGAGGGTCCTCCCGCTTGCAGGCGGTGGAGACCGTCAGGAGGGACGCGGCCATCAGGACCAGGGCCAGCGTCGAACGGCGGAATGGGTTCATGGGTTCCTCCACGGTGTGCACTAAGTGGCGCGTTGAAGATGGGAACTCCCCACCTTAGACCTACAGGTTAGGGCATGGCAAGGTTTCCTGCGTCATCCGAAAGATGTAGGCTCAAAGGACCTCGCGGTATACTCCAAGTCCCCTCCAGGTAGATGCCTGGAGGTTTTTCGAGGAGTCCGGCATGGCCACCCAGGGGCGCCACCTGTTCACATCCGAGAGTGTCACCGAAGGGCACCCCGACAAGATGGCGGACCAGATCTCTGATGCGGTGCTGGATGCGGCCCTGAAGGACGATCCCCGCAGTCGTGTGGCCTGCGAGACCCTGCTGACCACAGGACTCGTGCTGGTGGCGGGCGAGATCACCACTGAGACCTACATTCCCGTGGCGGCGCTGGTCCGCGACGTGGTCAAGGACATCGGCTATGACCACCACATCAAGGGCTTTGACTACAACACCTGCGCGGTGATGGTGACCATCGACCAGCAGAGCCCCGACATCGCCATGGGGGTGGACACGGGCGGCGCCGGCGACCAGGGCCTGATGTTCGGCTATGCCTGCAGTGACACCCCGGAGCTGATGCCCGCCCCCATCCACTTTGCCCACCTGCTGACCCGGAAGCTGGCCGAAGTCCGCAAGAATGGCCAGCTGCCCTGGCTTCGCCCCGACGGGAAGTCTCAGGTCACCATCGAATTCGATGGCGACAAGGTCCAGCGCATCCACACGGTGGTCATCTCCACCCAGCACGACGAGCACGTCACCCAGAACACCATCCGGGACAGCATCCTCCAGGATGTGATCAAGGCCTCGCTTCCGGCCGACCTGCTGGACGCGCAGACGGTCTACCACGTGAATCCCACAGGACGCTTCGTGGTGGGCGGCCCCATGGGGGACACGGGCCTGACGGGCCGCAAGATCATCGTGGACACCTACGGTGGCACTGGCCACCACGGCGGCGGGGCCTTCTCCGGCAAGGATCCCAGCAAGGTGGACCGCAGTGCCGCCTACATGGGCCGCTACATCGCCAAGAACATCGTGGCCGCCGGTCTGGCCGACCGCTGCGAGATCCAGCTGGCCTACGCCATCGGCGTGGCGGAACCGGTCTCCATCGCCGTGGACACGTTTGGCACCGGCCAGGTGTCGGACGAGGCCATCGTCCGCGCCGTGCGCGAGGTCTTCAGCTGCACCCCGAAGGCCATGATCGAGGCCCTGGATCTGCGCAGGCCCATCTACCGCGCCACCTCCGCTTACGGCCACTTCGGCCGCCCCGAGTTCAGCTGGGAGAACACGGACAAGATGGACGTACTCCGCAAGGCCGCGAAGTAGATGCCTCAAGTGTAGAGAATCCTGGGATAGGTCTATGGCTCGAAGATCTGGATCACCGGATACCAGGTGGTCGTATTCATCATCAGGAAGCTGGTCGGGGACACGATGTAGATGACGTTGCCGTTCGTGTCGACGGCCCGCCCGTTCGAGGTGACGGTGAACGTGGTGCTGGCCTGTTGCGCCGACAGGAACGCACCGGCGGTGTTCAGGTCCAGGGTGGTGGCCAGTGCGCCGTTCCCGGTGGACGTAGCGATCCCGGAGGCGTCCGTCGAATACAAGGAGCCACCAGGCCCCTGGCTCGCGAAGTAGCTCCCGCTGATCGAGGCGGCCGAGAAGGGACCGCCGGACTGAGGTAGGATCATGCCGACGGAGACTCCGATGTCGAATCCCAGCAGCAGGCCCGTGTTGGGCCCGGTCAGATACCACTTGCCACCCACGATAGAGGGCGCGGAGTAGATTGTGGCCTGCCCGTTGGCGTCGATCGTGTAGGTGTACTGGATGCCGCCGTTCCCGTGGTAGAAATTGCCGCCGAGGGCCTGGTCGTAGGAGGCGATCGACAGGGTTCCGGCTCCATCCGCGGAGAACATCGCTAGAATCGCCGAATTCAGCGTCTCGTATCCCGGTTGGTCGTAATTGGCCGTCTGGTAGGTCACGCAACTGCCATTCAGTGAAGCCAGGCTGAACGGCCCGGTCTGGGCCAGCATCTGGCCGCTGAACACGCGTCCTGTCGAACTCGTGTCCGAGATCAGGACGATCATCTGCCCGGCGCCGACCACGTACATCACGGCGGTTCCAGAGGTGCCTGTGAGCGCCTGGGCGGCCAGGACCGTCCGGCCGCTGCTGGTGGAAGGCGCGCCATAGCTTCCAGTCCAACTCGCCGTGGTCACCGCTGCCGAATTGCCGAGGACCTTGTCATTCAGTGTACCCCCGTTGAAGGTGCCGGTCCCATTAGCCGTCAACGTCCCGCCCAGGGCCTCTCTAGGACCGTAGGACACAGAGGCTTTCCAGCCGTTGAACACGAAGGCGTAGGGGCCCGAGATCTTGTTCAGGGCGAAGGCAGTGGGATCCTGCAACCACATCGAACCGGACAGTATCGTAGAAGGATCAAGGCTGGGGGCGGTTTCGGTCACGGACCCCTTGGTCGCAACGCCATTACTGATCTTGCCCAGCGCGATGGCGAAGGTCTTGGTGCTGGTCCCCACCGTCAGGGTGAGCGTGCCGCGGTGATCGGTACCGATGGTGTAGGTTCCGCCCAGGGATGGGGCGTAATCGGCCAGGGTCGGTCCGAAGTAATAATCAGTTGTCCCTGCCGTGAGGTGGCCATAACCATCGGCGGTAAAGCTGCCGACGGTCGCGATGCCTGTACCGGGCCCGGCATTGTTGGTGAAGCCCTGCAGCAGGAACGCGTACTGACCCATGAGCAGCTTATCCGTGGGCGGGTAGTTTCCGGCCAGGACCGTGAGGACCACCGAGGCGCTCTTGGCCGTATTTTGGACTGATGTGGCGGTTACGGTGACTGTGAACTGGGCCGTGACGATCGACGGCGCCTTATAGTCCGCGAAATCCGTCGTGGTGGGCGTGACGGTTCCGCCGTTGCTTGGCCCGGCCAGACTCCAGGTCACGTCCATGTTCGCCGCGTTGGTCACGTTCGCCTTGATCGTGAGCGTGGCGCCGGGCGCAACCGTAGTCGCGCTGCCGGCAGTGGTCAGCGTGACGCCGATATCGTTGGCGACTGCGCCTCCGCCCCCTCCGCCCCCACCGCAGCTAACGAAGCACAGTAAAAAGACTGACCCTATGAATGTCAGGAATTTTGCGTAGTCGATTTTCATTTTGGCTACCTCCCCCTGTTGGTTTGCAGCTCGATTCGACCCGCTTTCAGGAATGGCAGTGGATGCTGTCGAAATCCTCCTTGGAGCTGATTCCCGAGAACGGACAGCGCCTAGCCGCCGTGGAAGACGGAGTTGCTCCGGTGGCCGGAGGGAGGACTACGGTAGACCGCTCACATCCTGGTGGTCTCTGGTGTCCACCATAGGCCTAATCAGGAAAGGATCAAACGATCTGATAGGTTAGTGATCGACGGCCTCATTCTGAAAAACATGGATCTGATTATCGGCGAGCCTCAAGGTAAAAGGCCCGCCTGGGATCAGAATCTCTTTCCACCTCTGGGGATCATGACCCGCCACCAATCAACTCAACACGGGGCTTTGGAATGCCCTCTCCTCTGGATGACCACAAGACACTTTCCGGTCGTTTGATCCATCCCTGGAGTGGCCTATGGTGAACATTGGAGTCCACTGGGATGTGTGCGGCCTGCCGCAGTCCTCCTTCGATCCGCCCGGTCCACATGTTTCCCAGGCTGAGTGGGCTCCGTTTAAGACCTGTTCTTCATTGACCTTCAATTACGGCGATCCTCAATCTCTGGGCGCAATTCTGATCGAACCGATGGTGGCCTCTGCTCTATTGCAGCGCTGCTAAGTGGAATCTAAGGGTTGCAGGTACAGCAGGCCGTGTCATCGCGCGATGCTGAAAGGATGGGCTTATGTTCAGTGCATTGAAATTCGCGTTGAAAGCGCTATTCCCATTTGTCCTTCTTTCCCTGGTTGGTTGCGGCGGCGGAGGCGGGGGCTCAGGCGGGGATATAGTCGTCGATACCACCCCACCACCGGTACCGACCGGTCTAACGGCCACGGTCCTGTCGGTGTCCCAGATCAATCTCTCCTGGACCGGATCGACCGATGCGGCAGGATACAAGGTCTACCGCAACGGTACCTTCACCTACGATCGGTTCGGCGTCACTACCCTTCAAGACATCAATCTGACCGCCAACACCACCTACACCTACAAGGTGTCCGCCTACGACTCCGCAGGGAACGAGTCGGCTCAAAGCACCACGGCCAGCGCCAAGACCCTGGGGACGGCGACGGTGCTCATGGGCACGGCCGCCAATGAATTTGGCCGGGGTGTCGCCCTCGACAACAGTGGCAACCTCTACGTGACCGGATGGACCGGCGGCAATCTGGATGGCATCTCCAATCCGGGCGGAGCCGACGTTTTCCTGGTGAAGTACAACGCTTCGGGAGTCAAGCAGTGGACACGGCTGCTTGGAACGACGGGCGTGGTCGATCCCAATGCCGGCATGGACTTGGGCAGCTATGGCCTCAACGTGGCCGTCGACAGCCCGAGGAATGCTGTCTACGTGACGGGTTACACAACGGCGGCCATGGACGGCCAGGCGTGCGCTGGAGGCAGGGACCTCTTCCTGGTCCGATACGATCTGAACGGCAATAACAGGCTCACGAAGCTCTATGGCGGTGCCACCCTGGACGAGGTCGGGAACGCTGTCGCAGTCGATATCAACGGGAATGTCTATGCCGCCGGGTACATGGGCGGCGCCGCGAGCGGGAAGGACATCCTGCTACTCAAGTACGACGCCTCCCTCAACCTTCAGGGCACACAGCAGATCGGCTCTTCCGGTGATAATGTAGCCACGGGCGTGGCCATCGACGTTACCGGATATGCGGTATTCGTGACCGGGATAGCCGGCGGAATCCTCCCCTTGGGCACGGGCACCAGCCCCGCCTACGCGGGCAACGGGGATCTCTTCATCGCCAGGTTCAATGGCGTCCCAGAGATCCAATGGTCGACTCTCCTCGGGTCTTCGGGAATGGATGCAGGCCTGGCCATCGCAGTATCTGGTAGCACCGTCAGTGTGGCCGGTATGACAGGCGGGTCGCTGCCCGGAAAGGTCTCCGCCGGGGGCACGGACATTGTTGTGGCCAGCTACACGGCCTCAGGTGCAGTCAATTGGATCGAGCAGCGCGGTACCAGTGCGGACGAGGTGGCCTATGGCATCACCGTCGACAGTGATCCTGGGAATGTCTTCGTCACTGGATTTACCGGTGGCAGCCCGTCCCCGTTCAAGCCCAACTCGGGTCTCGAAGATCTCTTCTTGATGAAGTTCGGCGTCGGTGGCGGCCTTCCCTTCGCCATCACCCTAGCGGGAACGACCATGGGCGATGAGGGCAGGGCGATCGTCATTCGCGAAAGCGACAATGTCGTCTATGTCGTAGGCCACACGGAAGGCAACCTCGACGCGGTAGCGAACTCAGGGGGCTACGACATGTGCCTGCTGAAGTTCAACCTGGCCGGCGAGCAACTATAGAGGATTCATCTCACAGAGCGGAGGCTGTCTCCACGTTTCCAAGTGGTCGGGAACGGCGGCTTGTCTATCCTCCGAGAAAAGCCAATCTGATTTTCGGCGAGCCTCTCTTCATGGGCGCTCTCCGCCCATATAGGCATCGTCCATCTCGATCCGCCCCGAGAGGACGGTCTGGGACTCCCGCTCCAGCATCACCTGCATGAGCTTGTACTTGATGGCCCAGGCAGTCTCGTAGTGAACCCC
>CAIXHJ010000020.1 GCA_903919165.1 uncultured Holophagaceae bacterium | reverse complement strand
GGCCCCGAACATGAACCCGACATGTTCAAGGAACTGCTTCCGAACCTTGGCCAGGGCAAGCCGCGGAAGCTGGCAAGGTCAGGACCAGTGGACGCCCTGGCCGAAGCCGTCCGATTGCAGCTTGAGCACTTGTCGGCCCTGAATGATCCGCAGGGAGTCTACGCCCGGATGCCCTTCGAGCTCGACCTCAAATAGCCCCGATGGACTCCTCCACCTTCATCTCCGCCATCGTGCTCCTGGTCCTGGTCACGGATCCCCTGGGCAACATCCCGATCTTCATTGGGATTCTGCGCCAGGTGGATCCAGCCCGGCGGCAGCGAATCATCGTCCGCGAAGTCCTGTTCGCCTTCGGGATCCTGGTCTTCTTCGCGCTCTTCGGGCAGCGGGTGCTGATGATAATGCACCTCACGGACACTTCGCTGGGCATCGCCGGCGGGGTCATCCTCTTCCTCATCGCACTAAAGATGGTCTTCCCCCATCCAGAGGGCCGGGTTGCCCACCCTATCCAGGGAGAGCCCTTTCTGGTGCCCCTGGCGATCCCCTTCATCGCCGGTCCTTCGGCCATCGCCACCGTGCTTCTGCTGGTGAGCCGGGAGCCTCACCGCGTGTGGGAATGGCTGGGCGCCCTCTCTGTGGCCATGGCGATTTCCGCCGTGGTCCTCGGGTTCGCTGAGAAGATCGCGGATTTTCTGGGGGAGCAGGTCACCATGGCCTTCGAGCGGCTCATGGGTCTGGTCTTGACGGCCATTGCCATCGAGATGCTGATGGCGGGCATCCAAAAATTCGTCCTACAGATTCGCGTGGCTTAGCCCTTTCGCTTGAGGCTGAGTTCCAGGGTGAATTCGGCCACGGGCTCGAAGGTCCCGTCCGCAAGCCTCACCGCAGCCTGGATGGCCATGGGCTCGGTGATGCGGTCCTCTGAATCGAGAGCCCGCCCGACCTGATCCCGGATGGTTTGGCCTTCCTCGCAGATGAAGTAGACATCGGATTCCGGGCGCTTGAGGAACGTGGCCTGAAAGGACCTGAAGACCAGGGACACCTTCCCGCCGGAGCGCCTGATCTGATCCATGGCCAGCAGGCCGCCTGCGCAGTCCGCACCGATGGCCAGGGCGCCGAAGTACATGGATCCGAGATGATTCCGGGTCCACCTGCGCAGGGGGACGCGCACCACGCAGCGGGCCTCACTGAGTTCCACGACACTGGGCCGCACCGAAGCCAGCAGAGGGATCTTAAGCCAGCCAAACAGGCGCATGCCCAGGGTCTGTTTGAATCGCAACAGGGCAGTGGGCATGGTCAATTCCCGACCCGATTGACATCCAGCAGGCCTTCAGGCGGATCCAGGTCCAGGCGGCGGTTCGGCAGGTCCAGGGTCCACCAGGCCTTGATGTAGGGAATGTCCCGCTGACCGGACCGCCCAGGTCGCAGGTCCCGCATCACCACCATGTCGTAGCCCGCCGGGCCCGGGTCGAGGCGTAGCACCTCGCCCACCCTGCAGTCGGCGATGTAGACCTCGCAGCCGATCCACTGGTGTCTGAAGGTTTCGCCTTCACTCAGCTTGGCCTCGGATTCGGGCATCCAGAGTGACCAGCCTTTGAATGATTCGGCCGCCGTGCGGTCAGGCACATCCGCGAAGGACAGGCAGGGCCGGTCCTGGTGCCATCGGAATCCCCGAAGAACCACCGCGCGCGCGGGTGGTTTCCCTTCGGCATGTTCCAGATCCTGGTGCGGCGGGGCCAACATCAGGCCCTTCATGCCCTCCAAGCGCTCCGGTTCATCCATGACGGCATGGAAGAGGAATTCACCCTTGAGGCCCTGGACCTTCGCGAGGTGTCCGGCAAGCAGCATGGAAGAGCTCCTACGTCTCATCCCCGTCATACAGTTCGAGGTCCACGGACAGGCCGGCCTTCTCGCCAGCGGTCTTGCAGAGGGTTCGGAGCGCGGAGATCATGCGGCCGTGCTTGCCGATGATGCGCCCGCGGTCCTTTGGATCGGCATAGACCAGCACGTCGCGCCTCCTGCCCTCGCCCGTGATGTCGATACGGAGGGCGTCCGGGTGGTCCAGCAGCGGAGTCAGCACATCACGCAGAAAGGCTTCGAGGTTCATGTCGCTTCCCGGATGAACAAGGAAAGCCGGACCTGAGCCCGGCTTTCATGGATCTGAAACGGGCTAAATGACCTGATTCTTCTTGAACAGGTCGAGTACGGTCTTGGAGGGCTGGGCCCCCTTCTGCAACCAGGTCTTGGCTTTCTCCACGTCGATGCGGACGGCCTCGCCAGCACCGGCTATGGGGTTCACGAACCCCAGCACTTCCAGGGCCTGGCCAGTGGGGATGCGGTCGTTCTCGGAGACGACGATGTGGTAGAACGGGCGCTTCTTGGCACCATTGCGAGCAAGACGGATCGACAGCATGGGCACTCCCTGAGCAGGAAAGTGTATCGCGGAATTCCCCATATCCCAAGCGCTAATTCAGGGCAAGAAGGCCGATGGCGGGAAGCTCCCGGCCAGGACCGCCTGCCTTTCCTGGATGTTCCTGCGGAGCATCGGCCACTTGGGATGTTCCCGGACTTTTACCAAAAACGGGGAGGCCTCGTACCAGGCCGCGCAACTGAATCCCTGCACGAAGGCCCGCGTGGCACAGTCCATGCCACGGTCCCGGTCGCCCAGGAGCGAATAGGCTTCGGCCTCCTTGAACGTCCACTCGCCGTCCGGGATGCGGAGTTTCCCGCGGATCTCGTCGATCTTCCGGAGTTCGAGCAGCCCTTCCTCTGGTCTGCCTTCGAGGTATGCGCGGTAGACGCAGCACAGATCGCGGAAAGGGGGCGGTGCCATCCCGGGATCGCTCCCGGACAGCATGCATTCAAGAGCCCGCTGGCGGTTCCCTTGGAGCAGCGCAAGGTACCCCTTGTAAAAAAGGATGCTTGCATCCGGGCGAAGTGCTCCCGCTCGCGCGAGATCCTGTCCAAAGGCTTCCTGATCGCCGAGGTAGAGGTAGGTGGTTTCTGCGAACCACGAGGAAGGCGAGGTCATGGATCCGATCAATTCATTGCGCCGGGCCAGAGCCTTGCGGGCTCCTTCCAGCAGGCCGGAAGTCCGTCCGGCGTAAGCAAGGCCGAGGTACAGATCCGGCGTGCCGGGCCGCAGCCGGATGGCGTCTTCGAGGAGTTTCAAGGCGAGACTCTGGTTGCCGGTGTCCGTCAGCATCATCGACCACAGGAAGATCGCCCGGGGGTGGCCAGGAACCAGGTTCTCGACCTTCTGGAAGGCGCGATGGGTGCGGGAGTTCAGACCAATGCCCGCCTGATCCGGATTCACCCAGAGGCTGCGGTAGAGGTGGTCTCCCAGAGCGGTCCAGGCCGTGGCGCAGTCAGGCTCTTCCTCGGCCAGCCTCTGGGAGGCAGAGAGATGCTCAGTCGCGGTCTGATCGTCCTGGATGGAAAGGCCCTCCAGAAGGAGCCAAAAATTCAGAGATGATTTTGGGATCAGCCGCTCCAGCCGCCGATGACGTATGACAAGGGGCCAGTTCTGGATGACCTGCTCCATGGCCTTCCGAGGCTCCTCATGGGGGCTGGCTTCCTGGATCCAGGGCTGGCCCGAAAGCAGGCGAGCGACGGTGGTCCATTCAAGGGTCAGGGAGAGGCGGTTCTCGTCACGGCCACCCTGGAATCGGAGCAGCCGCGTATCGGGTGGAAGGCGATTCAGGATGGCCGGGGGTGGAAGCGCCGAGGCGTGAGTGACCGTGGCTCCTGTCAGCACCTCCAGACAATCCGACAAGAGTGTCTCCATGCCGGGTCCCACGTCCCTTTCCCGGTCGTTCATGGGTGAGGCCAGGATCACCACACGATCCCTGGCCGCAGGCCTGTCGAGGATCACGGCGAGTGTGCCGAGTCCGATCATCGCCAGCGCCGGGATGATCCAGAATCTGGGATGGACCGGGGCTGGCCACGACACCATCATCAGGCCTTAGAACGGGAGATTGGGGCCGCCGCCCATCTTCGCCATGCGCTGCATTCGGGCCATGAACCTGGGATCGTTCATCTGGCCCATCATTTTTCTGGTTTCCACAAACTGTTTGAGCAGCTGGTTGATCTCGCTCACGGGGCGCCCCGAACCCGCAGAAACACGGCGCTTGCGCTTGCCGTCCAGCAGGTTGTGGTTGGCTCGCTCGGTGGGAGTCATGGAATTGATGATGGCTTCCAGGTGCTTGATGCGCTTGTCCGTCGCCACCGTGGCCAGTTGATCCTTGATCTGTCCCATGCCCGGAAGCATGCCCAGGATCTTGTTCATGGAGCCCAGCTTCTGCACCTGCTGGAACTGCTTTCGCATGTCCTCCAACGTGAACTGGTTCTTGGCCAGGCGTTTGGCCATGACCTCCGCTTCCTTTTCGTCGATCTTGTCCTTGGCGTGCTCGATGAGACTGAGCACATCACCCATCCCGAGGATGCGCTGGGCCATGCGGTCCGGGTGGAAGCGCTGGAAGTCCTCCAACTTCTCGCCCTCGCCCACGAACTTCAGAGGCCGGCCGGTGGCCTGCTTGATGCTGAAGGCCGCGCCACCGCGGGTATCGCCGTCGGTTTTGGTGAGCACCACGCCCGTGATGCCCAGCTTTTCGTGGAAGGCTGTGGCGCTCCGTACCGCGTCCTGGCCCGTCATGGCGTCCGCGACGAACAGGATTTCGTCCGGGGAGGTCGCAGTCTTGATGCGGGCCAGTTCCTCCATCAGTGTTTCGTCCAGGTGCAGGCGGCCGGCGGTGTCCAACACCACCACGTCCCAGCCCTTCAGTCGCGCTTCGGCCACAGCGGCGGCGCAGATGGCTACGGGATCCTTCTCCTCCGTGCGGAAAGAGGGCACTCCCGCATCCCTGGCCACGATGTGGAGCTGTTCGATGGCCGCGGGGCGGTAAACGTCCGCGGGCACCAGCAGGGGGGAGCGGCCGAGCTTCTTGAGGAAGACCGCCAGTTTGCCGCAGGTGGTGGTCTTGCCCGCGCCCTGGAGGCCCACCATCATCACCACCGTCGGCGGCTTGGACGCGAAAGTGATCGGATACTCGGGGGCCTGGCCGCCCATGATCTCCACCAGTTCGTGGTGGACGATTTCGATGAAGGCCTGGGCCGGATTGAGTCCCTGCATGACCTCCGAACCGATGGCCTTCTCCTTCACCCGCTGGAGAAAGGTCCGGGCCACGCTCACATGGACATCGGCCTCCAACAACGCCATGCGCACTTCGCGCAACACGGTTTCGAGGTTGGATTCCGTCAGCTTCGATTGGCCCCGGAGGGACTTCATCGCCTGGCTGAGCTTCTGGGCAAGGCTGTCGAACATGGGACCCCGGGAGTGCGCCGAATCATTCAGTGTAGCGGCCGGGAAGGGCTTTCTTGCTGACGGATTGGGATCTTGGGGCATAATCCCGACTAATGGAGTCGGGATTATGCCCAACCGCCTTTCGGAAAGCCTCAGTCCCTACCTGCTCCAGCACGCCCACAACCCCGTGGACTGGGAGCCTTGGGATGAACAGGCCTTGGCGAAGGCCAGGACTGAGCAGAAGCCCATCTTTCTCAGCATCGGCTACAGCGCCTGCCACTGGTGTCACGTCATGGAGCGGGAGAGCTTCGAGAATCCAGCCGTCGCAGCGTTGCTGAACGCCCACTTCGTGAGCATCAAGGTGGATCGCGAAGAGCGGCCCGACTTGGACGACCTCTACATGGACGCCGTGCAGACCCTCACGGGGCGGGGCGGTTGGCCCATGAGCTTGTGGCTCACGCCGGATCTGGAGCCCTTCTACGGCGGCACCTACTTCCCGCCTGAATCCCGAGGCGGCATGCCTGGGTTCATTCCCCTGCTCACCCGCATCGCCGAGTTATGGCGCGAGGATCGGGCCGGACTGGTCGGGCAGGCTGGACACCTCGCCTCGGATCTGCGGCGGCAGGCTGAAGTGGAAACGGGAGCAACTCTGCCGGACGTTACCGTTCTGGGAACGGCTCTGGAGCAGCTTCGCGGGAGCTTCGACGCCCGTTGGGGTGGGTTCGGCCCCGCTCCGAAATTCCCCCAGCAGATGGCGGTGGAACTGATCCTGGCCCGGGGCACGAAGGAGGATCAGACGATGGCCCTCCGCACGCTGGACGCCATGTGGGAAGGCGGCATGTACGACCACTTGGGCGGCGGGTTCGCCCGTTACAGCGTGGACGGCCAGTGGCTAGTACCCCACTTCGAAAAAATGCTCTACGACAATGCCCAGCTCGCCTGCTGCTATCTGGCGGCCTTCCAGGCCACGGGCGAGTCCCGCTACGCCCAGGTGGCACGGGAGACCCTGGATTACCTGCTGCGGGACCTCCGCGATCCCCAAGGCGGCTTCCATTCCAGTGAGGATGCGGACAGCGAAGGCGATGAAGGGAAGTTCTACGTCTTCACGCCTGTGGATGTAAGGGAGGCCCTGGGCCAGGCCGATGGCGAGCGGTTCTGCGAGGCCTTCGGCATCACCGGTGGCGGGACTTTCGAACATGGCCGCAGCGTGGTCCACCGCTTCTCCTGTCCAGTGGACGTGCGCCTGCCCGCGGATGAGGACCGGGCTCTGCGAGAACAGCTTCGGATCTGGCGGGACCGCCGCCGCGTTCGTCCGGGCAAGGACGACAAGGTGCTGGCCGCCTGGAACGGACTGGCACTTTCGGCTTTGGCCCGGGGGTACCAGGTGCTGGGTGATAGCCGCTATCTGGCGGCCGCCCAGTCCTGTGCCGCGTTCCTGCAGCGGGAACTCTGGATCGAGGGCCGACTGATGCGCGTCTGGCGGCAGGGGCGGGCGCATACGCCTGGGTTCCTGGAGGACCATGCGGCCTTGCTGGAGGGTCTCGTGGATCTGTACGAGGCAGACTTCAATCCCGCCTGGATGCACTGGGCGGAAGCACTCGGGGAGGGCCTGCTGTCGAGGCACCATGATCCTGCCGATGGTGGCTTCTTCAGCGCTGAAGCAGGCCAGGCGGATCTGATCATCCGGCAGAAGCCGGGCTTTGATAACGCAATCCCTGGTGGCAATACCCTGGCTGCACGATCCCTGTTGCGTCTTTCCCGCCACCTTCAGCGCGAGGATTTCCGCACGGCTGCCGAGGGGACCCTCCGGTGTTTCGGGCCCTGGATGGCGAAAGCACCGAGAGCTTTCTTGGGGATGCTGGGCGTCCTTGACCAGGTTCTTAGAGAACCCCTGAACGTGGCCCTGTCAGGTCATCCAGACGACCCGGGCGTGCGGGCCATGCTCGGCGAAGTTCATCAGCGATTCCTGCCGGGGCGGGTGCTTTCGGTGTCCCTAGACCAGCTGCTGCCCCTTCACGAGGGCCGCGGATCAACAGCTGGCGAGGTGCTGGCCTTTGTCTGCCGAGGAAGGACGTGCGCCCCACCGGTGAAGTCGGCCCGGGATCTGGCACGGCTTCTCCAGACCGCGACGATGTGATCGTGTCTCCTTCCAGGCAAGGCTACACTGGCTCTGGACAATAGCCCCGTCGGCTCTGGACCAAGGGAAAAGTCGGATCCAGGCGGAGCGCTGTGGGAAAGGAACAGGCATGAAGACGTTCGGGTTCAAGATCGATCCGTTGACTGGTGAGGATTACTACGAGGTCTACGTCCGGGGCCGGCAACTGCTCAGTGACTCGCTCCTCAACAAGGCATCGGCCTTCAAGAAGGAAGAGCGGCTCAGCCTGGGCCTTGACGGCATGCTTCGTTCCGGGATTTCCAAGCTGGATTCGCAAGCCGACAGGGCCTACGAGGCCTACCAGCGCAAAACCGAAGACCTGGAGCGCTACATCTACCTGGCAGGCCTCCAGGACCGCAACGAGACCCTGTTCTACCGACTGTTGATCGACCACCTGGAAGAGATGGTGCCCATCGTCTACACGCCGACGGTTGGGCAGGCCTGCATGCAAATGAGCCATATCCAGCGGCGCTACCGCGGCATCTACATCACGCCCGATAACATTGCCAATATCGACCAGATATTCCAGGGGCTCTCCCAGCCCCAGGTGAACCTGATCGTGGTGACGGACGGCGAGCGCATTCTTGGCCTGGGTGACCTCGGATCAGACGGCATGGGCATCTCCGTGGGCAAGGTGAGCCTCTACGTTGCCATTGGGGGAGTCCATCCCGCCGTGTGTCTGCCGGTCTGTCTGGACGTCGGCACCAACAATCCCCGGTTGCTTGAGGACCCCCTTTACCTGGGCATTCGGCGGCCCCGCCTGCGGGGTGCCGAGTACGAGGAAATGGTGGAGAAATTCATCCTCGGCGTGAAGCGCAACTTCCCCAGCGCCCTGCTGCAATGGGAAGACTTTGCCAAGCAGACCGCCTTCAAGAACCTCGATCGCTACCGGGAGCGCATCCTCTCCTTCAACGATGACATCCAGGGCACGGGTTCCACGGCCTTGTCGGCCCTGATGACAGCCATGCGCATCAAGAAGAGCCGTTTCCAGGACGAGCGCTACGTCATCGTGGGGATGGGCCAGGCGGGGACCGGCATTGCCATGGGCATCCGCGCCATGCTGAAAGAGGAGGGCCTTTCTGACGAAGAGGCTCGGAAACGCATCTTCGCCGTGGACATGCAGGGCCTGCTGATCGAGGGCGACCCGCTGCTGGAAATCCCGCAGGAACCCCTCACCCAGCGCCGAGCGGCCGTGGATGGATGGGAACTTGACGATCCCAAGCGAATCGGTCTCCAGGATGTGGTCAGGAATGCCCATCCCACGGTGCTCATTGGCGTCACCGCCCAGCCTGGCCTCTTCAGTGAAGCGATCCTGGCGGAGACAGCCAAGCATTCGGAACGGCCCATCGTGCTGGCGCTTTCCAACCCCACGCACAAGAGCGAGTGCACACCGGAGGCTGTCTGGAAGGCCACGGGCGGCAAAGGTCTCGTGGCAACGGGCAGCCCCTACCCGCCCATGGATTGGAAGGGGCAGAAGCTCCAGGCCTCGCAATGCAACAACATGTACGTCTTCCCGGGTGTGGGACTCGGTGCACTGGTCTGCAAGGCCTCCCGTGTGACCAACAGCATGTTCCTCGCGGCCAGCAGGGCCATCAGTGCCTTCGTGACGCCGGAACAGGAGGCTATGGGATTGCTGCTGCCGGAGATGAAGGACATCCGCCGGGTGTCGGCCGCCGTGGGCAAGGCCGTGGGCATCGCGGCCCGCGATGCAGGCCTGGGACGGCTGCTGGATGACGACCAGCTCGAGGCCATTGTGACCAAGGCCCAGTGGACTCCGAAGTACGCCTCCTACCGGCCGGGGACCATTCGCCACGACGATTAATTCACGCATTTACCTTGAAGGAAGAGGTATTCGGCCTAGCTTGTGAAGTGAGGAAGAGAAGTCCTTCCTCGCTCGGGGCGACCGTTTACGCCAGCCCCTTTCGGCCCGAGTAATTGAGGCCGATAATTCCGGGCACCCTTCGGGGTGCCCCTTTATTGTCCGGAGGTTCCGCGCTACGCGCACACCCCAGGCCCCCGCGCCATAGCCCGGCAGATCCGAGCCATGGTTTTCTTCGATGGCACGAAAAAGCCCGGCAGTGCCGGGCTGTGAAATGGGGAGATGAATGCCGATTTAGGCGACAGCGGTGCGATGGCTGCGGTGCACCACGTCGGCTTCCAGTTCAGCCTCAAGGGCCTGGACCTGACGGAGCACGGCGAGACTGCGAGGTGAATGGCTCATCTGGCACTCAAGCAGATGGAAGACTTCGTGTAACCGCTCGGCAGTGGTCCAGAAGGCCGGGTTGTGCTGTCGGGCGGCAGTGTCCATGTACATGGTGGCTCCGTGAGCTTCCTGGACCACATGATCGTCTTTGCCGATGACGTAGGCCAGTGATAGGCATCACAAGAAATGTCATGAGTTATCTGACATTTTGTCACGATTGCCGTGACAATTCTAGAAGTCCTGAAAAAACATGACATTCAGGTCTTCCATGGGTCTGATCAAGCCCGGCGGGTGGCCAGAAGATGACCTATGGCCACGGCCGCCGCGTCCGCCGCATCGGCGGCGAGGGGTGCCTTCAGGTTCAGGAGGGTCATCACCATCTTGCCGACCTGACCCTTGTCAGCCCAACCGTACCCGCTGACCGCCTTCTTCACCTGCATGGGGTTGTAGTCGCCCACGGGGAGCCCGTGCAGCGCCGCCGTCAGCAGAATGCCGCCGCGGATCTGCCCCAGTTTCAGGGCTGTGGCGGCATTCTTTTCTACGAACGGAGATTCCACGGCCATGAACCCCGGGGCGTGGGTGGCGATGGCCTCCGTCAGCCGTTCGTGGATGCGAAGGCAGCGCTGATCGAAATCCGCCCCCCGGGGACTGCGGATGACGCCCGCCTCCACCAGGGACATGCGGGATCCGACACGCTCCACCACGGCCCACCCGCAGGCCAGGGAACCGGGATCCACACCCAGGCAACGGGTCGGCGATGGCGAGGCGATCATCGACCTTTCCGCTTCCCGGTGCCCCGGACGCTGCCTTTGAGTGGCTTGGGACTGGCCTCACGGGATGTTCCGCTCACCCCACGCGCCTTCCCGATAGGCACCCGGGCCTTTTTCGGAAGCCGACCCTTGGGAGTCGCTTCACGTTGGCCGGGCCTTCCCCGTCTGGGCTTTTCCAGGTCCCCCTCACGCAGGGTCGCAGGCGCTGCGAGCATGGGCATGAACGCGAAGGCCTTGCCATGTCCGTCCTGGGCCTTGGCTTCCGTAAGCCAGGCGCTGACCCGGCGCAGATCCTCGTCCACGGCGGTGATCTCCACCTCCACCGCATCGCCGATGGTGAGCACGACGGAGCCTCGCAAGCCCGTGGCCTTGGTCCGGTGCTCGTCCACCCAGAAGTTGCCACCCAGGGCCGCCAACGGAACACCCACCTCAACGAAGGGTGAATCCAGCGTGATGAACGCCACCTTGGCTGAGTATCCCTGGATACGGCCCTTGAAGCGCTGGCCGACCCTCGCCTTCATGAGGAGACAGGTCTTCCACTTGTCGTTTTCACGCTCGGCCTCGGTGGCCTTCTGTTCGGCATCGCTGGCACCCTTGGCCAGCACGGCGAGTTGGCTGTAGAGCCCTTCGGGCAGCATCTGGCCTTGCATTACCTTGCGGAGCAAGCGATGAACGACGAGATCCGGATAGCGCCGGATGGGGCTGGTGAAGTGCAGGTAGTCCTGGAGCGCCAGACCCGAGTGCCCGATGTTGTCGGCGCTGTACTCGGCCCGCTTCAGGCTGCGGAGCAACAGGGTGTTGATCATGGCCTCCAGAGGCCCGCCCCGGATTTTGTCGAGCATGGCGTTGAGGTGCTCGGGCGTGGGAGTCTCCTTGGGCTTGAGCAGCCCGAAGGTGCGTGCGACCTCCGCGAAGATTTCCAGCTTCAGGGCATCCGGCTCATCGTGGATGCGGTAGATGGAGGGGATCTTCCTGCGGGTGAAGAACCGCGCCACCGTTTCATTCGCCAGCAGCATGAACTCCTCGATCATGCGGTGGGCATCGTGCCGCGGATACCGGCGCGCGTCCACGGGCCGACCTTCGGCATCGAAGATGAATTCGGTCTCCTCTGTGTCCAGGTTCATGGCGCCGCGTCCGAGGCGCACCTTGGTGAGTCGGCGCGAGAGCACCAGTGACTCGTCGAGCAAGGTGCTGAGGGCGTCACCCAGCTCGGCCCGCTTGCGTCCTGAAAGGTCGATGCCAGCCTCCTTCACTTCGTCGTAGGTCAGCCGTTTCGCGCTGCGGATGATACTTTCGGACAGCCTCGTCTCCACCACCTCCAGATCCGGGGAGATCGTCATCCAGGCCGTCATGGTGAGGCGGTCCACGCCTTCCCGCAGGCTGCATAGATCACCGCTGAGGCGCTCCGGGAGCATGGGGATGGCCTCGTCCGGGAAGTAGACGGACGTGCCCCTCAATCGGGCTTCCTCGTCCAGGGGGCCGCCTTCCGCGACATAGTGGCTGACGTCCGCGATGTGGACTCCCAGCAGCCAGCCTCCGCCCTCGGATTTGGGCAGAACCTGAAGGCTGATGGCGTCGTCGAAGTCCTTGGCGGTGGGCGGATCCACCGTGCAGGTGAGCGTACTCCGAAGATCCTCGCGGCCCAGGCTCCATGCGTCGGGGATGGCGGTGGGGAAGGGCGCCAGTTCCCGCATGACAGCATCGGGAAAGGCGGTGCGCAGATTGAACAGGGCCGCCGTGAGCTTGTTCTCGATCTTCAGGTCAGTCTTTTTCCCGAGTCGGGCCACCACGATGCCATGCAGCTGCTTCGCTTCGGGATCAGCGTCCAGCCTCACGCTCACGAGCTCGCCATCCTCGGCAAGATCGGTGGCCGGCACGGAGATGATCTGCGACAACCGTGGTTCAAGGGGGACCACGCGCCAGCCCCAGGGCTGCTTCTGCAGAGTGCCAGGCAGAGGCACCTCGCCGCGGCCCTTGACTTCGAGCACCCGGGCCTTGAGGCGGCCGTCCCAGCCTTCTCCGCTGACTTCGGCTACCACGCGGTCGCCGTGGATGGCGCCATGGGCATCCCGCCAGTCCACCAGCAGATCCATGCCTGGGCCTCTGGGCATGCCCACGAGTCTCAGGAATCCGCCGGTGCCTTCGGGATGGCCGATGAAGGTGGCTTCAAAGCTTTCGAACGGACGAAGCCCGGACGCCAATGCTTTCGGGGCTTGAGGTGAGATTCGCCGATCCGGGGGGCGCGACGGGGGGCGGACGGGAATGCGGGGGGCTGAGCGACGGGCCATGCCTTCAGGGTACAGGCCTGGAAACTGATTCGACCTACTTTCCCTTCTTCTTCGACTTGGCTTGCGGGTCCGGGGCTCGGCCCATCAGGATGTCCAGCTGGTGATGAACCTTCTTGTTCTCAGGGTCCAGGGTCGCGAGGCGGTAGAGCCAGCGGGCCTTGCCGGCCCTGTCTCCCTGGGCTTCCAGGTAGGCGGGGCTGGAAACCACAGCCTCCACCCACTTGGTCTTCTCGCCCTTGCCGGCTTTGTAGTCCGCGATCTGGTCGGCTTCTCCCTTGAGTTTTTCTTCCATCACCTTCACGAGGGGATCGTAGAGTCCACTGTCGCGCTTGGCAACGTCCAGGTAGGTCTGGAAGAACTTCACCCACTTGGCGTCGTCCACAACTTCCTTCTCCACGCCCATGGCCAGATCCAACTCCTGGCGTTCGCTGGCATCCAGGACACTCTTGGCCTTCAGTTCCTTGATGCGGGCATCGTTCTCCTCAAGGACCTGCTTGGCCCGGGCACCCAACTGTGTGTAATAGGTGACCATCTGCGTGAAAGGCCCCTTGATGTCCGCATAGCATTCCGTGGTCAGGGCCTTGGCAGTCTTGGCGTATTCCAGGGCCTTCTCCCAGGCGCCGGCGGAATCCGAGGTCTCCAGGGCCAGGCGGTTCGCTTCGGCCAGGTCCAGGAAGATGCCGCAGCTCTGCAACAGGGTGTTGTTGTCCGTTTTGTCGAACACCGGCTTGGTCGCGGGGAGCATGGACTCTGCCCTCTTCATAGCTTCGGGGTAGTTCAGATCGGTCATCAATTTCTCGACCCCAGGCCGTTCGGCTTTGACTCGCTCTCCGAGTGTGGGCGCCGCAGTCTGGGCCCTAAGGGCTGCAGGCAACAGCAGAAGGGAGAGGAGGCAGGCGGATAGGCGCATCGATTCGACCAGTGATGAAGGGGGAGGACCCGAGGGGAAACCCTTTATTGTTCCGCGATCACGTGGGCTTGGCTAGTCCTGACTACCGGGGCGAACCCCAAACGGGTGGCGAGGGAGGCGGCACAGGCCGCCTTCCGAGCCGGGCAACCGTTGGGCTGAGCATCGCAACCGGGTTGGCCACCTGCTCCCACCGCAGAACCCCTGCGAGGGTGAGCACTGGAGACCGTTGGCGCCGTCACCCCAATGTTTCTGCCATGCCTCGGATCTCAGCCTTTATGCGGTCCATCTCCTCCCGCTCGATTCTGCGAGCGGGGACGCCGCCCCAGGTCTCCCCCGCCCCCACGCGGCTTCCCGGCAGCAGCACGCTCTCCGGGAGGATGATAGCGTCATCACCGATGACCACGTCTCCCATGACGCAGCAGGCCAGGCCCAGGGTGGCCCGGTGGCCCACGGAGACCGGGGCGATGACCAGGTTCCCCCCACCGCCGTAGTGGGCGAAGATCCGCACACTGCCGCCCAAGGCCGCATCATCGCCGATGCTGATGAGTTGGGGATCACTGATGAACTCAGTGTTGATGAAGGCGTGTCGGCCGATCTTCATGCCCATGGCTTTCAGGAACCAGACCCCGAAAGGTGTGAGGGTCACGAAGGGAAGGAAGGTGAACCTCACCAGGTAGAACAGCCCGTTGTGGAGGAACCAGGGCAGGGCATGCAGGGTGTAGTAGCCACCCTTGAAGGGCTTTACCCGGGTGGGCAGGATCCAGTTGTAGAGCGGCACCACGACCAGCAGAACGAGACCGAAGACGAAGAAGCTGATAGCCAGGGCGAAACCCGACACGATCCAGGGCAGAGGCCCAGGCAGGTGGAGGGACCAGTCGCGGATCTGCGACCACATCCACAAAGCTGGGGCCAGGGCCAGTCCCAGGGCTGTGGAGGCGAGGGCGTACATCAACAGGACCGCCAGGCCATATGCGATCCGCGAAAAACGGCGGAGCAGCCGATCCGCCCAATTCTGAGGCGGAGGGTTCTTCGATTGATCCTTGGCGTAGGACATCATGCCTCCAGCCTAGTGTGCCTCGCCTGAAAAATCCGGATCGACGTGGATCGGTGGCGAGGCACACTTCTCCCAACCAACGCTTGCGTTGTTTGGGATCTATGGTCATCGGGGCAAAGCCCCTTTGGCGCCGGCGAATGCAATGCATTTGCGGGCTGTCACCCCGCTGGGAGCACTGCCCTCCAGGTATCGCATGCAGGGGGTACTCCTGCTCGCAATGGCTCGCAAACCTGGAGCCTCCCCCCAGACCCCTGCCACGTGGTGCCCGGGAGCGTGTTGAATGATCCGATGTATTTCGCGCGGGCACCACTATCGAAAGTGCCAGGTAGCATGGGGTATGGATCTGGTTCTGCTCCGCCTCTCCGCCCTGGGTGACATCCTCCGGGTGATGCCGGCCTGGGCCAATCTCCATGAGGCTTTCCCGAAATCAAGGTACAGGGCTGTTGTGGAGAACCGCCATGCCTTCCTACTGGAACCATTGCCCTGGCTGGAACCCGTGGTCCTCCAGCGCAAACATTTGTCGAATCCCCTCTCGGCCCTTGGCGAACTGAAGCGGGTGGCGAGGTTGGTGCGGGATGGCGAAACCAGCCTGGACTTCCACGGCATCCTCAAGGCCGCGCTCATCCCGAAGTTTGCAGGCATCCCTGAGCGGTGGGGAGACGGGGTCACCAAGGAGTTCGCCGGGACTCTCCAGACCCATCCCATGACCTTCCGGCATCAGACCCGGTACAGCCAGGCACTGAGGTTGGCGGAAGCCTTTGGCCTCAGCCGGGGTGTCCCAGGGCTGGGGCGGTTCCATCCCGTGTTGAAGGATGTGCCGCTCCCGGATTCAGGGACCATCTGGTCTGAGCGCACGAAGCCCAGGGTGGTGCTGGTACCGGGAGCGTCCCGACGAGGTGCCATCAAGCGCTGGCCCCTGCGTCACTGGATCACCCTGGCGAGGTGGCTGAAGGACCGCTGCGATCTGCGTTGGTCCCTGGGACCTGAAGAAGAGGAATTACGGAGCTGGTTGCCGGAGACGACTGGCGTGGCCGCCCTTCCGCGTCTGGAATTCTGGCAGCTGGCCTCGGCCCTCCGTCAGGCGGATCGCCTAGTGGCTCCCGACACGGGGCTGCTGCACCTGGCGGTGGTGCTAGGGGTTCCCGTCCTGGGACTCTATGGTTCCAGTGACCCGGTGGTGGCCGGGTTGCCCGAAAGTGCTGGTCGCATCCTTCGCACGGGCATCTCCTGCGCTCCCTGTCGGGAACGGGCCTGCCAGCGGCGGCAGTGTATGGAGGAACTGCCGCCGGATCTCGTCGCCGCTGCTGTCCTGTAAGGGTGGGTTGTTACGGGATATTGAACTTGAATTTGCCCGAGTGACATTCGAGACACTTGACCACAGCCGGCTGATGCTGGCGATGGCACTCCGTGCAGGGGATTTCTCCCAAGTGAGAGCTGTGGGGATTGGGCTTCACATCCTTCGTCGAGGCTTTCATGGCGGGATAGTCGCCATGGCAGGTCATGCAGGATTCCGACGGCACCGCCTTCTTGGTGGGCTTCTCCTCCTGGTGGCAGTCGAAACATTGGACACCGGCCTTGGCGTGGTACGCCGGGAGGCTGGGCTTCCTGGTTCCCTGGGACAGGGCAGGGAGCGCCACCAGGAGGTTGCAGGCGAGGATGAGGAGGCGGTATTTTGCGGCAGTCATGGCAGGTTCCTTGGGATCCGATAAATTGGGATTGCTGGGTGAGTTGACAGTCTAGTTTGCGCTAAGTCATTGGCGACGTTTCGACGTTCCTGATGCGATCATCGTCCAAGAGGGTCCTCATGAGAATCAACCGAGCACACCTGGTTTCGGGCTTGGTCCTAATTGCAGGAATGTCCTGTCTCGGCTGGCTTCAGGCCCAGACAGCTCAGAGACGGGCCAAGGTTCCTGATGTCATCCCCAAGTACCAGGCTGCCGTCGAAGTGAAGGGTCCCGTCGACCTCCTCGGCACAGATGCCCTTTCCGATCTTGGGGATGAATGGTCCCTCGGCTTCCGGAAATTCCATCCCGAAGCGAACCTGATCTTCCGGCCCAAGCTCACGAAAGAAGCCGTGAAGGCTCTGCAGGACGGCACCTCCCTGCTGGTCATCACCGCCAGGGAGTACACCCCAGAGGAATCAAAGGCGTTCCAGACCAAGTACGGCTACCTGCCCATGCGCATTCCGGTCTGCTTGGATGCCAACATCGTCTTCGTGAACAAGAGCAACCCCATCACCTCGATCAGCATGGAGCAGCTGGATGCCATCTACTCCAAGACCCGGCTGAGTGGGGCCAGGGCGCCGGCGGTCGTCTGGGGGGACCTCGGCCTCAGAGGTGAATGGGCGAAGCTCCCCATCCACGCCTACAGCCGGGGGCCGGGCACGGCTTCCTACGCCTCCATCACGGAGAAGGTGCTGCTCAAAGGGGAATTTCAGCCGGGGGCCCTGTTCCGCGACGATGCCTCCTCCCTGGCCGAGGCGGTCATGACCGATCAGACCGGCATCGCAATCGGCACCATGGCGTCCTGGTACTACGCCAACAAGGTGCTACCCGTGGTGCCTCTCCATGGACAGGACGCCCGGTTCCCGAACCAGGAGAACGTCACCACCAGCCTGTACCCCATGCCCCGCCTGTACTACGCCTACCTGAATCGCACGCCAGGCAGCCCCTTGCCAGGCCCGATCAATGAAGTCGTCCATTTCCTGCTCAGCCAGGAGGGCCAGAATGCCGCGGCGGATTCCGGGCTTCTCCCAGGCCCGCCCGAATTCCTCCAGATTGCCCTGAAGCGACTGAGCCGCTAGCTCACGGGCTTTCGCAGCAAGGGCCTTCCGACCTTGAGCCAAAGAGCCAAGTGATTCCGGTCAAATTGTACCATTGGTTCGTCTTTCTGAGCATATAGGCCGTCTACCCTTGGTGCATGCGTGAGCGGTACCTGTCATGACTTCCTTGCTGCGGGTAATCGCCCGTTGGGGCCTGCTGTCTTCGCTGGTACTCCTCACGGCCGTGCCCTCATGGGGAAGTTCTGACCCCAAAAAGGCCTGCGTCCAGTGTCATGCCGCCTCCGAAAAACAGATCGCCTCACCCACGGCCCACAAGCCCCTGCGAGATGGGCGCTGCAAGTGGTGCCACAAGGACCATGGCGGAGCCAATACAAACATCCTGCACGCCTCGGGGGGACGCGCCCTCTGCGTGATCTGCCACAAACAGCGCCAGGCTCAGAAGGATGAGCGCCCCGCCCATCGTTTCGAGGGTGCACGGGAATGCCTCGCCTGCCACGTCGCTCACGACAGCGGGCAGAAGGGCCTGCTCAAGAACGAAGTGCAGAGGCTTTGCCTCTCCTGCCACGAGCCCATCAAAAAGCGGCTCGGGATGATGCATCCTCACTCGGCCGCCAAGGATTCTTGCCTAGCCTGTCATCAGCCCCATCCATCGAGCACTCAGTATCTTCTCAATGCGCCAAGTACGGAAATCTGCGTTTCCTGCCACGACCTCGGAGGTCTGACCGTCGCTCACATGGGCATGGATCTGAAGCCTGCCTCCTGCCTGAGTTGTCACGACCCCCACGGCTCGGCAGCCAAAGGCATGATCCGCGATCAGCAGCACAGTCCCTTCCTTGCCAGGGAATGCGTCGACTGTCACACCCCTTCCAACCAGGGGAAGGCCCCGCTGATCCAGGCGCCGCCGGAGCTCTGCCTGACCTGCCACGAGGCCCTGCCGAAGACCGGCCACACCCATCCACCCGTCAAAGAAGGGGAGTGCCTCACCTGTCACATGCCCCATGCCTCCAGCACCAAGGGCCTGCTTCGGGCGCCAATCCCAGGCCTCTGCAGCGACTGTCACTCGACCCAGGTGAAGGAAGAGGAACCCGTCCATCCCCCCTTCAAGTCCGGCGCCTGTGCCGATTGCCACAAGCCCCACCACTCCGAGAACGCGAAGCTGCTTACAGCGCCCAGCGAGCGCCTTTGCCTCAGCTGCCATGAGGGACTGCTCCAGGGGAAGGTCCAGCACGCACCAGCCAAGTCAGGAGACTGCCTGGCCTGCCATGGGGCCCATACCGGCAAGACGGGGCGGGTGCTAAAGGATGCCCCCCAGCAACTCTGCAGCGCCTGTCATGGCGACACCGCGGCCGGTGCCGTTCCCCACTTCCCCGTGAAGGAAGGCCAGTGCACTCTCTGCCATTCGGCCCATGCCAGTGATCAAGCCGCCCTGCTCCGCAGCAACCAGTTCGAGCTTTGCGGTGACTGCCACAAGCCCATCGTGGAGCGGAAGCGGCTACACGCACCCGTCAAGAACGGCCAGTGCAACGCCTGTCACCGGCCCCACGGCGGACCTGCAGCAGGGCTGCTGAAGGACGACATCGAGAAGATGTGCAGCTCCTGTCACGGGGATTTGGTGGGGAAGGGGCACGACCATCCGCCCGTCAAGGGCAACCCCGCCTGTCTGGCCTGCCACGATCCCCACGGTGGCGATCTGCCCAAGCTGCTGAAATTCCCCCAACCCGAGCTCTGCTACCGCTGCCATGAACGCAAGGACACCTTCCAGCAGGGCCATGCCCCCGTGGAGGAAGGCACCTGCACCACCTGTCACGGCCCCCATTCCGAAAAGGGCCCCTCCCTGCTCCGCACTGGTACCGTCGCCGAAACCTGCCTCACCTGCCACGAGCTGGGTGGGAAGGAATTTATTGAAAAGCATAAGGGCGCCACGCTCAAAGGTGTGGACTGCTCGGGCTGCCATGAGGCGCACACTTCCATGAAGAAGGGGCTCATCCTTCCGAACGTCCACCCCCCCTTCAACGATGGCTGCGACACCTGCCATACGAACCCGAACCAGCGGGGTGGCCTGAACCTCAGGGAGCCTTCTCCGGGGCTCTGCATGAACTGCCACGACGGCCTGAAGCCCAAGGAGGGTGCGACCCAGCACAAGCCCTTCAAGCAGGGCGAGTGCCTGGCCTGCCACCGTCCCCACGCCACGCGGCAGGAGGCCCTGCTGAAGCAGCCGCAAAGCGGGGTCTGCATCACCTGCCACACCCCGCCCGCGATCCCCAAGGGCCAGTGGACGCACAAGCCCTACCGGGATCATGCCTGCCGCCAGTGCCACGCGCCTCACAGCACCGAGTCCCAACACTTGCTCCGGACCAAGCCCGAAGAACTCTGCCTCACTTGCCACCAAGCCATCGGGGCGGCCATCCATTCGAAGCATCCCCATGCACCTGCAGCCGCGGGCGAATGCCTGAGCTGCCACCTGCCGCACACCGCTCCCCGGGCTAAGGGGCTCATCAGTCCGCCCGAGGAACTCTGCGTGACTTGCCACGACGAGAAGGAGCTGGTGTCCAAGCACAAGGGCTATCCCATCACGGCGAAGCTCTGCCTCACCTGCCACGATCCCCATGGATCCAACAGCGGCGGGATGCTGAAAGGCAATGGACATCCCCCGGTGGCAGAAGGCGCCTGCGATACCTGCCATTCCGACGCTAATTCCGACAAGCCCCTGACCCTGAATACTCCGAAACCGGAGCTCTGCTTCATGTGCCACGACAAGGTCGCTGCGGCCGCGAAGATGGCCTTCCCCCATCCGCCGGTGGTGGCGGGTCAATGCATGACTTGCCATGCGCCCCATGCCTCATCACGGCCTTCGTTGCTGGCGGGCAACCCCAAGGACCTCTGCCTCAAGTGCCACGAGGGACTGCAGAAGCAGGCCGAAAAGGCTACCTCCCGGCACAAACCGGTCATGGAAGGCCAGTGCTCCCTGTGCCACACCTCCCACGGTGGCGAGTCGAAGGGCTTCCCCCGTGGCGACATCCAACAAACTTGCCTGGGGTGCCACAAGGACAAGACCGGCAATCATCCTCAGGCCAATCACCCCACAGGTGGGATTATCAACAAGTTCACGGGCAAGCCCCTGACTTGTCTTTCCTGCCATCTTCCACACTTCTCAAAGGAACGCAGGCTCCTGGCTGTATCGGGCTGCACCGATTGCCATAAATAACTCCAGAACGGGGCCCTTCTGGTCCAGTCCACCCCGCCACCCCAAACGAAGTTCCTTTGATCCCAAGAGGTTGACCGTGAAACGCACTCACCTGCTCCTACTTTCTTTGGCCCTGATCCTGGGGGCCGTCGCCTGCAACCGCGATGCTGCCCCCAAGGTTGCCGCGCCCACCGAACCAGCGCCGCAGGCCGCGGTCCCAGCTCCGACTCCAGTGCCCACCAGTGGGGGAATGGCTTCCGGCACCGTGGTCGAGACCATGGATGCCAGCAGCTACACCTATGTCCGCGTGAAGACCGCGTCTGGAGAAATCTGGGCCGCAGGAGCCAAGACGACCATCGCGGTGGGTGATAAGGTCGTCATACCTCTGGAGATGCCCATGGTGGATTTCCATAGCTCCACGTTGAATCGGACCTTCCCCACCATCTACTTCACCGCTCGCATATTCAAGGAAGGCGAGATGCCTCCCGCGCCTGCAAAGCAATAGGAGTCCTCACTGGCCTGAGCAGACAGGGCGCCCATTGGCGCCCTGTTGACAGTTTGGCCGACAACCCTACATGAGATGGCAGCTCAGGCAGAGTGAGGACCCTTGCTTCGTGACCCGGAGAAAGGGGGCCGTTCCGCCGTCGATGCCGAAATTGTGGGGGTCATGGCAGGAACCACACTGCACCTTGCCGCCCTGGGCATTGGAGGGATACAAGCGCACACCGATCAATTCAGCGGGGTGCCGCAGGGATTTGTTCAGGTCATCCCGGTAGGTCAACGAAATGGGATGGACGGCGGTGAGGTCGTTGCCCAACCGGTTGGCCCCCTCCATCAAGCCCGTCGTGCGATTCACCCCGCCCCCGGCTTGGGAGTAGTCGCTTTGCCCACCCCCAGGGGGTGCTTCATGCAGCGCTCCCATGGCCACCGTTCCATCATGGCAAGAGAGGCAGGCGAGGCTGGGACCCATGGGCTGGCTGTCAAGTGTGCCCTTGACGCTGGGGCTGGTATACATCACGAATTGGGCTGTGGTGGTGGCGTGATTCCACACGGGAATGACTTGTTCGATGCCGGTGTAACTGTCGTGCGGCGTGTGGCAGAAAATGCAGACCTCCGTAGCGTGTGTCACCTGGTACAGCCCCGTGGAACTCAAATCATGGGCCGTGCCGATGATGCCATGAGCAGGAGATGACTTGGCCATCAGCGACGTCGGATGAGTCGAGGACAAACCCAAAATCAGGATCCTGGCCGCCAGGGTAAAGAGGGCCATGCCCAAGGCCGACCAGATAACCTTCCGCTCGTTCGGGTCGTACCACCGACGTCCCCGCCACCGGAAGCAGAACTTCTGGCGGGCATAGGGGCGATGCTGCTTGTTCATCAGGGGTACCTCAGAACCAGGAGACAAAATTCCGAACTACCCTCTTCCTCGGACACATATCATCCGGACTTGAGTCCTCTCCTCCTCGCAGCTCAATCCAGCAGGATCTCTTTAGGCGTAAACGACATGTTCTGCTCCCGCCATTGCAGTTTGGCGCTGGCCCCCTGTGCCTCCACGGGACACCAGTCATCCGTGTACACGGCACCCGCTGAAAGACCCGGGGCATAGGACGTGGCCATGAATCCTTCGAGGGCTGCCTGAGTCTTTGGATAGACCGGAAGAAAGGACCGGGGGGAACCATCGGAACCACCACCCAGTCGGCCCATCAGACAGAAATTCTCAACGGATCCTGGGGTGGTCCGTGAACTGCAGAAGGCTCTCACATCCGGGAAAACCTCCCGCATTGTCCGAAGCACCGAGTCCAGGACCCGGTTGTCAGACCCCGGATAGGGCGCCCAGGCCGCCAGATTGATGACCAGGGTTCCACCGGGATTCAGATGGCGCTTCACGGCCTGGAAGGCCTCCTGCGTGAACAGGTGGAAGGGCTCGTTTTCCGCCGTGAAGGCATCCAGGAGGGCCACGTCATAGACCTCTTGGGTGGACTCGAGGAACTGGCGTCCGTCGGCCACGGCGATCTTGAAGGCGTCCTGGCGGAACCCGAAATAGCCTTGGGCCACCTCTACCACATAAGGATCAATTTCAACGACCGTGCCCGTGAGGCCATATCTCGCCAAACGGGATGGGATCAGGCCCGGCCCAAGCCCGATGACCAGCGCTTTCCGCGCCGTGGGCATGAAGGTCAGGGCGGCTTGTTCGAGGAAGTAGGCGTAGGGGTACAGTGGCTCGCCCGAAAGCATGTCAACCCCTCCCTGGATGGTGCCTCCGATCAGCATCTCCCGGGTATGGTTGGGTGGAAAGCTGTAGTCAACCACGCTGATGGAACCATAGAAGCTGCCCTGGCGGAGTACGACCTCGGCCTTGGTGCCTGAATCCATCACCACGTGGGCGAGGGGCGGAGCCTTGAGGAAGAAGACCGCCGGCAGCGCAATGATCAATGTGCTGGCTTTCTTGAAGCTCGTGCCGAGCAGGGCCCCGGCGAGGAGCAGGAGAATCAAGGCGCTCCCCCCCGCGATCTGGTCCACATGGAAGGTGGGGACCAGCCAAAAGCCCGTGGCCACCGTGCCCAGGAAGCTGCCCACCGTGGACAAGGCGGAGAGACTGCCCACGGTCCTTCCTGTCTCCTGCATATCCCTGAGAAAGAGCTTCACGACGAAGGGGGTCACCATGCC
>CAIXHJ010000019.1 GCA_903919165.1 uncultured Holophagaceae bacterium | reverse complement strand
TGATCACCATTTCGGTGGAAGCGGCTCGAGCGATGATGAGACGGACGAAGGTGGACCCGAAGCTCATCGGCGCCCTCTATGTCGGTTCGGAGAGCCACCCCTATGCGGTGAAGCCGAGTGGCACCATCGTCGCGGAGGCCATCCTGACCAGCCCTAACATCACTGTGGCTGACTACGAATTCGCCTGCAAAGCCGGCACGGCGGCGATACAGACCTGCATGGGCTTGGTAGGCTCCGGCATGGTGAAGTATGGCGTCGCCATCGGCGCCGACACGTCGCAAGGCGCTCCAGGCGATCCGTTGGAATACTCAGCATCAGCCGGCGGCGCTGCCTTCCTCATCGGCTCCGAGGAGCTTATCGCCACCTTGAATCATACTTTCTCTTACACCACCGACACGCCAGACTTCTGGCGTCGCGAGGGCCAACCCTATCCCAGCCACGGGGGCCGTTTCACCGGAGAGCCAGCCTACTTCAAGCATATCCAGGCGGCTGGAAAGGGGCTCATGAACTTGGCGAAGACCAAGCCGACGGACTATGCCCACGCCGTCTTCCACCAGCCCAATGGCAAGTTCCCGGCGAGGGTGGCTAAGCAGCTGGGCTTTATGGACAAGCAGATCGAGGTGGGACTGCTCACTCCCCAGATCGGCAATACCTATTCCGGGGCGGTGCCATTGGGCCTCGCAGCGATATTGGACGTTGCCAAGCCAGGCGAAAGGATATTCGTCGTCGCTTACGGATCGGGAGCGGGGGCGGACGGGTTCGATATCACCGTGACTGACAATATAACGAATTTCAATCGAGGAGCTGCGCCATTAATCAAGGAGATATTGCAGAACCGGACGATGATCGATTATGCCACCTATGCCAAGTTCCGTGGCAAGATCCGCATGCAGGAGGGTGAGGTCTCATGAGGGAGGTCGCGATCATCGGGGTCGGCGACACCAAGTTTGGCGAGCTCTGGGACCTGGGCTTCCGCGACATCGGTATAGCAGCCGGTCTGGCAGCGGTGCAGGATGCCAATCTGGTGGCGGAAGAGATCGACGCGCTCTACGTCGGCAACATGTCCGCCGGCCGCTTCATCATGCAGGAGCACGTTGCTGCGCTAATAGCCGATTACTCTGGCTTGGCTCGGGACAATATCCCAGCGACGCGTATCGAAGCCGCAGGCGCTTCCGGCGGGCTCGCCCTTCGCCAAGGCTATTTGGCAGTCGCCTCGGGAATGCACGACCTGGTGGTCGTCGGCGGCGCGGAGAAGATGACCGACGTGGGGGACACCATGGCGGCGGAGATCCAATCATCTTCGACGGACCAGCAGTGGGAAGTGACGTTCGGTGCGACCTTCCCGGCGCTGCACGCCATGATCGCCCGCAGGCACATGCACGACTTCGGGACGACCCGCGAGCAGATTGCGTCGGTGGCGGTGCTGAACCATCTGAACGGCTCGATGAACCCGAAGGCGCAGTTCCAGAGGGCGATTGACCTGAACACGGTTCTCAACGCTCCACCGGTGGCCGAGCCGTTGGGCATGTTCGACTGCGCCCCAAGCTCCGACGGCGCCGCCGCGGTGGTGCTCTGCGCCATGGATAAGGCGCGCAAACACACCGACAAGCCGATCAAGATACTCGCCTCGGCGCAGGCGTCCGATACTCTGGCTCTACATGCCCGCTCGGACATCACCTCGTTCAAGGCCACCCAGGTGGCGGCGCAACGCGCCTTCAAACTGGCCGGGTTGGAGCCGAAGGACATCCAGGTGGCGGAGGTGCACGACAATTTCACTATATCCGAAATTCTGGCGATCGAGGACCTGGGCTTCTTCCCCAAGGGCCAAGGTGGGAGAGCGGTCGTCGACGGCCAAGTTTCCATCGGTGGCAAGGTGGCGGTCAACACCTCAGGAGGGCTGAAGGCCCGAGGAGACCCGATCGGGGCGACCGGGGTGGCACAGATAGTCGAGATCGTAAGCCAGCTTCGTGGAACGGCCGGGAAGAGGCAGGTGGCTGGCGCCCGCTACGGCCTGGCGCAGAACGTGGGCGGGACCGGGGCCACAGTCGTGGTCACCATACTGGGGGCGACCTAGATGTCGACCGCAAGGCTTTGGAGGGAGAACCCCTCGAGGTACAATCTGGCAGCCTCCAAGTGCGGGGTATGCGGTAAGGTATTCTTCCCTCCGCGCAACGTTTGCTCGATCTGTCACCGCAAGTCCATCGGCAAGATGCAGCAGCTCCTGCTGAACGGCGAAGGGGCGGTCTACTCGTACTCGGTGGTGCACGAAGCTCCAAGCCAATTCCAAATGCTGAAACCGTACGTGATCGCCCTGGTCCAAATGGACGAGGGGGTCATGCTGACCTCGCAGCTGATCGACGTCAACCCGAAGAAGGTCGAGATCGGGATGAGGGTAACGACCACGTTGCGGAAGGTCGGTGAGGACGGTCCGGCCGGCGT
>CAIXHJ010000018.1 GCA_903919165.1 uncultured Holophagaceae bacterium | reverse complement strand
GAGGGCCAGCGAAAAGGATGGAAGGGCCTACAGAATCCGCATCAAGTAGCGCATCTAGCGTAAAGCCAAACCTAAGGCCAAGGGCGGCAAGACGCTGTCCCTTCTCATCAGGCAGCCGGTTCGTTGATGCGCGGCGGAATATTCACTGTCGTGCAATTCTTGTTCGAAAGCTTTCCATCTTGCCCAAACGTAAGCTGCATGACCATGGAGGAGCCCCCTCCGACATTTGAATGGGTCGTGAATACCCATTTGAGGATCGAAGCACCCTTCTCGCCAAGGTTGGTGCTGCTGGGCTGGCCTAAGAGGGCAATGGCATTCTGAACCGTGGAGGTCCCTTCACTCAGCTGGTCCAGGGTGGTGCAGCCTATCGGTTTGACGCACCCGGCCAAGACCAGGCAGCAGATGATCGGAAAAACCCTCGTTTGAATCCAGTTCATGGAATCTCCCTTGAACGAAACCTTTGCGCCACAGAATGCGTGAATTTAGCCGAGTTCCAATATACTCCGTCGCCAAGGAACAGCTCGGCCTTTGAGCCGTCCAGCCTCGCAGGCGGGTCAATCCTTGGGTGGCCGATCGAGACCGAACAGGTGACGCGCGGCTTCGGCACGGTCCAGGCGGCGGGAGGCATCCGGTTCGTCTTTGAGGGCCTCGGTGGGGGTCTTGAGGAGCGAGCGCACCATGGATGAGGCGATGCGCCGGATCTTTTCCTGGTCGCGTTCGGAGAGGTGCACCATCTTCTCGATCTCGCGGTCGAACTCCGCCTCCCGCACGGATTCGAAGCGCTGTCTGAGGGAGGTGATGGTGGGGACCACGGCCAGGGCGCCGAACCAGGCCAGGAATTCTTCCAACTCCTCCTCGAGGATCTCCAGCGCCGGGCCGACTTCTTTCTGGCGTTCCTGGCGGTTCCGCTCGGCGATCTCCTGCAGGTCATCCACGGCATAGAGGAAGGCGTTGTCGAGGTCACCTACTTTGGGGTCCACATTGCGGGGAATGCCCAGATCCAGGAAGAACAGGGGCTGTCCGCGGCGCTGATGAAGTGCGACTTTGGCCGCCTCACGGGTGATGACGGGAGTGTCGGAGGACGTGGCACTCACCACGATGTCGGCTCGGGCGAGCCTGGATTCGAGCTGGTCCCAGGGGACGGCCTTGCCGCCGCGCTTGCACAGCTCCTCGGCCTTCTCCAGGGTGCGGTTGACCACTTCGATGTTCTTCGCGCCCCGTGCCAGCAGCAGGTCGAAGAATATTCCCGAGGTCTCACCCGCGCCCAGGATCAGGAAATGGCGCGGACTGAGGTCCTCGTAGATTTTTTGGGCCAGTTCGATGGCGACGCCGGGGATGGAGATGGGCCGTGAACTGAGGCCGGTCTCGGAGCGAACCCTCTTGCCGGTCTCCACGGCTTTCTGGAACAGCCGGTGTAGGACAGACTTGGTGCTCCCAGCGGCGGAGGCGATGCGGAAGGCCTCCCGCACCTGACCCAGGATCTGATCCTCCCCCAGGGCGAGGGACTCCAGGCCCGCCGCCACCCGCAGCAGGTGGCGCACCGCGTCGGCGCCGAAGTGCTTGTATCCGGAGGCGTCCACTTCAGGCTTGGGAATGCCGTGAAAGTGGGCGATGAATTCCGTGACTGCTTCGAGGGGATCCCTTCCGTCGAGCCCGGGACCACTGAGCCCGTAGACTTCGCTGCGGTTGCAGGTGGAAATGATGACGCCCTCCGCCAGCAGGCCCTCTTGGCGCAGCGCGGCCAGGGCCTCGCGCACCTTCTCTGGAGAAAAGGCCAGGCGCTCGCGCAGTTCCACCGGGGTCTGCCGGAAATCCCAGCCCACCAGGAGTAGCGGTGATTCGGAGGAACCGCTCACCGGAACACGTGCCCCACGGTGATGAAGAGGTTCACGATTGAATAGGAAAACATCAACAGCACGAAACCCGCGATGGAGGTCCATGCGATCTTCTTGCCGCCCCAACCCAGCCGGGGGGCGATCAAGGTGAATACGTAGACCAGGATCAGGAGGAAGGTGAACGCGACCTTGGGATCCCAGTAGGTTCCCCAGTTCCGCTTGGCCCAGAACATGCCCAGGCAGGATGCCACCGCCAGCGCAAGGACACCCATGGCTACCGAGGTGCGGTGCATGCGGGAGAGCACGTCCAGGGCGGGGAGACGCGAGAAAAGCAGGCCCAGCTTGTGTTTGTGCAACTGCCGGGTCTGGAGCAGGTACATCTGGGCCAACACGAAGGACAGGGTCAGTCCTGCATAGCCCAGGATCGCCAAGGTGACGTGCATGGCAAATAGGGAGCCCGACCGCATGGGATCAGGCGGTGCATGGGGTGCCTGGCTCGAATGTACGATCAGGGAGCCAGCCATGAAGAGAATTACCAGGGGGATCAGGAAGGGCCCGGTGGAGCCTTCCCGATGGCGGAGGAAGAGGATCCCGTAGGCTGCGGCCAGCATCCAGGCGAAGAGCGACAGGGATCCCGGCAGGTTCTGGTAGGGCACGGTCCCCGCTGAGCGCCCGCCCACTTCCAGGGCTAGGAAGTGCACCAGGAAGCCCAGCAGGAGGAGGAATGTGGCCGTCCGGCCGTAACCTTCACGGCCCGTCCGGAGATGCCCGATGGAGAAGGCCTCCGCCGCCCCGTACAAACCCAAGGCGGTCAGTTTCATGCCAAGCGGTCCCATCATGCATGCATGATAGCCGACCCCCTGGAAGTCGCCCTGAGGCCTGGGTCACAACGTGCATGGCACCATGCTCCGCTACATGACTTTGAGGAGCACATGGGCCTGCCCAACTCCAGGACTGAGGTAATCTGGACCCATGTCTGATCCCACACCCGCCCTGAAGCTCCCTATGCCGCTCCGGAAGAAGAAGGCGGTCAAAGCCGCCTGGAAACCCCTGCTACTCCAGTGGCTGGTTCCCGGGGCAGGCTACTGGGTCATCGGGGAGAAAGGGAGGGCCAAGGTCTTCTTTGGCGTGTGGATGCTGTTCTCCCTCCTTGGCGCGCTGCAGATGCAGCACGGGGCGGTGGATGGCGTGAAGGGCGGCGTCTTCGTGCCTATACAAGGATCCTGGCTGTCCACCCTCGGGGCCCTGGGCACGCTTGGCATCGGGCCCCTGTACGGCGCCTTCGCCTGGGCCTTCGGAGGCGCGGGCACCGAGCCTGTTCGTACCCTCACTCAGGAATATGGGTCGACCTATGTGATGGTGGCTGGCCTCTTGAACTGGCTCTGTTGCTTCGATCTCTGGGACCGTGTCACCGGTCGCTGGGTCTTTCGCCTGCCCCAGGATGAACAGATCCAGATCGCCAAGGGCGAGTAGCCGTCACACCCCGGAGAGGCCCCTTGGAACCTGCTATGGACACTCCCGGCGAAGGAGGCACTGGAGGATCCTTTCGTCTGGCCGCAGTCACGATTTTCCTGAGTGCCTTCCTTCTGTTTCAGGTGCAGCCGGTGGTGGGCAAGCTGGTCTTGCCCTGGTTCGGGGGCAGCGCGGGCGTATGGACCACCTGCCTCCTGTTCTTCCAGACGCTGCTCCTCCTGGGCTATCTGTATGCGCACCTGGTGGTGCGCCACCTGTCTCACCGAGGCCAGATTCGGCTGCATGGTGGTCTGCTCCTGACGACCCTTCTCACACTGCCCCTCAGGCTTCACCCCTTCTTCCGGCCCTCCAGCGGCGACGGGCCGCTGGGCCACCTCCTGGGTCTGCTCACCCTGACGGTGGGGCTTCCGTACCTGCTGCTATCCACCACCGGACCCCTGGTGCAGGCCTGGGTGGCCCGTCGTGGGCATGTCCCCTACCGCCTTTTCGCCCTATCAAACCTGGCCTCAATGCTGGCGCTGGTGTCCTACCCGCTGCTGGTGGAGCCCTTCCTGCCTCTGAAAGCCCAGTCCTGGCTCTGGTCAGCGGGGTTTGCCACCTTCGCCGGATTGGTCTTCTCGTTGGCGAGACGAAACGCCCACGATGTGCCGGGCGTCCAGGTCACTCTGGACCCTGCGGAAAGACCAGAGACCAGCCAGAAGCTGCTTTGGATCGCCTTTGCGGCCGTGCCCTCGATGCTGCTGATGGCCGTGACCACCCACCTCAGCACCAATGTGGCCCCCATTCCCTTCCTCTGGGTCCTGCCGTTGGGCCTGTACCTGCTCAGCTTCATCCTCTGCTTCGAGGGCAGCCGGTGGTACCAGCGCGGCCTCTTCCTGGGGGTGCTGCCCATCCTCCTGGTGATCATGTCCATGTCCCTGCGGCCGGACTTCCGATGGATGAATTACCGGTTCGAGGTTTTGAGCAAGGCAGCATCCTGGCTGGGCTCTGTGCGGGGGCAGGTGCTGCTCTTCAGCCTCGGGCTCTTTGTCGCCTGCATGGTGGCCCACGGAGAGCTTGCCCGACGCCGCCCCCACCCGCGGTTTCTGACCGGGTTCTACCTGCGCCTCAGCCTCGGCGGCGCTCTGGGTGGCATTTTCGTGGCCTTGGTGGCACCTCGGCTCTTCACCACCTATTTGGAACTCCCCTTGGGACTCGCCGCTGCCGCGGTGGTGGCAGGACTGTCCTTGGCCTGGGACCAGGGCCCGATTCATCGTTGGCGCCGTCCTGTGGCTGGAGCGATGGGGGTGCTGGCCCTGGGCCTAGGCCTCCACGCCTTCCGGCTGAACAGGCCTGCCGATCAGATCACGATCATTCGGGGGAGGAATTTCTACGGCACCCTCGCAGTCTTCGACAACCCGGAACACACCTGGCGCACCCTGGCCCACGGCACCATCACCCACGGCGGCCAATTCCTCGACCCGGCAAAGGCCAGCCGACCGGTGACCTACTACAGCCTGGATTCTGGAGTTGGTCTGGCCATTGCCAGCCTGAAAGAGCAGCCTCGGAAGTTGGGGTTGGTGGGCCTGGGAACCGGCAGCCTGGCTGCCTATGGCCGGCCCGGAGACCACCTCCGCTTCTATGAAATCAACCCGCTGGTAGAGCCCTTCGCGCGGCGCTACTTCACCTACCTTGGGCAGGGCCGGGCCGCGACGGAAGTGGTGCTGGGCGACGCGAGGCTGAGCCTGGAGGCCGAGGCCCCCCAGGGGTACGATCTGCTGGCCATCGATGCCTTCTCCAGCGATGCCATCCCCGTGCACCTGCTGACCCGCGAAGCCTTCGCCCTCTACCTCCGGCACCTCGCTCCCGGGGGCGTGCTGGCGGTCCATGTCTCCAACCGCTATCTGGAGCTCCAACCAGTGGTTAGGGCCTCGGTGGATGCCTTTGGCTGGAAGGCCCGGGTCGTCGACACCGATTCGGACGAGGATGAAGGCTCTTACGGGTCCACCTGGGTGCTGGTCACTCAGGACGAATCCTTTTTCGACCGCCCTGCCTTCCGGGATAACGAGGATGTGAAGCCATTGCCGGGCAAGGCCCAGGTGTGGCGGGATGACTTCAGCAACCTCTTCCGTGTCCTGAAATGATTACCTTTCAGTTTTAAGGCTCTTCGCCAGCAACTGGGTTCGGATGAAGGCATTGATGTCGCCGTCGAGCACCTTCTGGGTCTGGCTGGTTTCTTCGCCGGTCCGGTGATCCTTCACCATCTGATAGGG
>CAIXHJ010000017.1 GCA_903919165.1 uncultured Holophagaceae bacterium | reverse complement strand
TGTGGCGGTAGAGCAGCGTCTTACGGATGATCACCACCCAGCTGAGCAGCGAGAAAGTGAAGAGGATCACCAGCACCGTCTTGGAAACCGGACCCGCGTGGAGCATGATCTCCAGGAGGTTGACCTCGTTGCCCGTGGGTGCAGCCAGGATCGTCATGCAGTCTCCTTCCTCCGAATGATAGCAAGCGCAGAAGCCGTTACACTGAGTGCTTTGTGTGAGGGCATCATGCACGTGCTGGTCATCGGGTCAGGTTACGTGGGGCTGGTCGCAGCCGCCTGCTTCGCGGAGGCGGGTCACCGGGTTCTCGGTGTGGACGTGGACGAGGCAAAGGTGGCCACCCTCTCCCGCGGTGAATCGCCCATCTTCGAGCCGGGCCTGGATGATCTCCTCGCGAAGCACCTGACTTCCGGAGCACTGCGCTTCACGACGGACCTCAAGGTCGGCATCGCCGCTGCTGAGGCTGCCTTCATCTGCGTGGGCACGCCCCAGAGCGAGGACGGCAGCGCCGACATGCAGTACGTGCTGGCGGTGGCTGGCCAGATCGGTGAGGCCATGGCTCTGCGCGCCAAGGACGCCAAACCCCTTGTCGTGGTGGACAAGAGCACGGTCCCGGTGGGCACGGCGGCGCGGGTCCACGCCGAGATCGCGGCCCATACGGACCGCGCTTTCGAGGTGGTGAGTAACCCCGAGTTCCTGCGGGAAGGCTGTGCCATCAGCGACTTCCTGGAGCCCGACCGGGTGGTGGTGGGTTGCCGATCCGATCATGCCGAAACCATCATGAAAGCCCTCTACCGCCCCTTCCTCGACCGCAGTGGCGGCAAATGGTTCCGCATGGATCCCGCCAGCGCGGAACTCACCAAGTACGCCGCCAACGCCATGCTTGCGCTGCGCATCAGCTTCATCAACGAGATCGCCAACCTGGCTGAGGACGTTGGTGCGGATGTGGATCACGTGAAGCTCGCCATTGGCGCGGATCACCGCATCGGCCCTGCCTTCCTCAACCCGGGACCTGGCTTCGGCGGCTCCTGCTTCCCCAAGGATCTCCAAGCCCTGCTCAAGGCCGGCCGGGAACACGGCCACCCCCTCATGACCCTGGCCACCACGGTGGAAGCCAACCGGATGCAGAAGCAGGTGCTCCTGCGGAAGGTGAAGGCCCATTTCGGCGTGAAGTCCGGCGTGCCCGCGCCCTTGAAGGGCCGGCGATTTGCCCTGTGGGGGCTGGCCTTCAAGGCCAACACGGACGACATCCGCGAGAGCATGGCCCTGGAATTGATCGATGGCCTGGTGAACCTCGGCGCTGACGTGGTGGTCCACGACTTCGCCGCCATGGAGGCCGTGAAAGGGAAGATCGGTGACAGGGTGCGCTACGCGGAAACACCGCTGGCTGCCTGCGAAGGCGCCGATGCCCTGCTCATCGCCACGGAGTGGGCGCAGTATCGCGAGGCCGACCTCGAGGCCGTGGCCGGGGCCCTCAAGGCCCGCAGGATCTTCGACGGCCGCAACCTGTTCCGTCCCGAGGCCATGGAGGCCAAGGGCTGGACCTACCATTCCCTGGGACGCCGGGCCGTGGAGGTTCAGGGCTCCTAACAAAACCCGACGATGCCGCGATGAAACCAGCCGGGATGCACCGTAAGGAAGGGCCCGCAGGGCAACGTGGTTCGTTGTTCAAGGGACCTGACGCTGCGGGGCGCCCGGCTGGCTTCATCCCTCCGGGCGGGAGGCGGCGGGCATCGCGTTGCTTCGTCACGCTCGTCGCGCGTAGTGCCTGCTACGCTTAACTCGCGTTCCTCGCCTCGCTCGCCCGACACCCCTCGCGCGACGACGTGGGGTTTTGTTAGGAGCCCTTGATGACCCGCATCCGGCTGGAGGACATCGCCCACGCCCGCAGTGGTGACAAGGGGGACGGCTCGAATGTGGGCGTCATCGCCTACACGGACGCGGGATTCCGCCTCCTCCAGCAGGAACTGACGGTGGAGCGGGTGAAGGGCCATTTTTCAGCCATTTGCAAGGG
>CAIXHJ010000016.1 GCA_903919165.1 uncultured Holophagaceae bacterium | reverse complement strand
TGGCGCGCACCAGGTTCAGATCATTCAGCGGGGAAGCGACCACTCCAGACATTTGCTTGGAGATCGGGGTGGTCGCCACTTCCCCGGGGGCATTGAACCCGGGCTCCTGGGTGGACTCCGGCTTGGAGCAGGCCACCAGGGTCAGCAACGTCAACAGCAAGGGTCCGAGAATTCTCATGGTGCCGAAGTATATCGGGAACGCCGCACTCCGCCTGTTTCGACGCCCACTGCTAACCTCGAACCATGCCTGCCCTGGAATTCGACACCCTGACGATGCGCTTGGACGTCAAGTCGCCGATGGAGCTGCTGGGATGATGCATCCCGCCGCCTTTCAGCTGGCTGCGGAACTGGGCGGCACGCTGCTCAACGGCGTGACTGGGAGCCTCCTGGTGGTCGAACGGATCAAGGGGCACGGCCTGCCCCAGGTGGCAGTACTGGGGCGTGGCGCCGCGGATGTGCTGGAGTCCCTGGTGGCCGCCGAACGGGTCCAGGCCGAAGGGCTCGAAGTGAACCTCCTGGCCCTGGTACCGCTTCCCGGGTGCGATCTGGCGGCGGCCCTGGGCTTGCATCGTCGCCGCATCGGCGCCCTGGTGGCCGCCCTGGACGCGGGCCTGCCCTGGCTGGGTGGCAAACCCATGCTGCCCCGGCGGCTGCCAGGCCGGATTTTCCGGGCGACCCCATTGCCTCTGGCGAAAGCGCCCATGGGACCTCTGGAAAAAAGTGAACTGAAGGCCTTCCTGGCGGACTGGGAGAAGGACCGGCGCAAGATGACCTTCCGTCGACCTGAGTGGCGGGAGGCGCCGCATCACGCCGAGCATGGCGGATTCGAGACGGACCTCTGGCCAGGTGTGCCGTTGCCCGATGGGGCCGAGTTGAGGGTGGCGCCCCTGGAACTGCCCTGCGCCACGCCCCTGATGGAAGTCTTGCGGACTGCCCTTCGCAAAGCCACAGGCATGCCCGTGCCCCTCCTCCCCATGCCCGCGGATCCTTCGCCGCTGCACGCCCTGCGCCTGCTCACGCCGGAGATCGCAGCGTTCAGGGGGCCGGAGCGGGCCTGGGAACTGGCCCTCGCAGGCCTCTCGCGCCTGCCGGGTCCGCCGCATTTCTGCGCACGGTGCTGATCCGGCGCGGGTGCCCTACATGTTCAAAGCCCGCCCATGGACCGCCCGCGCCGCCTCGGGGAAGACCTCATTCAGGGTGGGGTGGGGATACATGGTGTGGATCAGCTCATCCACCGTGTACTCGCCGCCCATCAGCGCCACGCTGGAGGCCACCAGTTCCGTGGCCTTGGGACCCAGGATGTGGATGCCCAGGATCTCGCCGTACTTCTTGTCGGCCACGATCTTGATGAAGCCGTGGGGCTCACCCATGATGTTGGCCTTGGCCAGGGGCGCGAAGGGGAAGCTGCCCACCTGCACGTCGTAGCCCTTGGCTTTTGCGGCCTCCTCGCTGAGGCCGATGGTGCCAACCTCGGGGTCGCAGTAGGTGCAAGCGGGGAAGCGGTCGTAGCGGACGGGATGGGGATGCACATCCTTGCCCAGGCTCTGGGCCGCGTGTTCGGCGGCCACAATGCCCTCGTCGCTGGCGACATGGGCCAGCCAGGGGGTGCGCACGATATCACCGATGGCGTAAAGGTTCGGCTCGCTGGTACGCATGAACTCGTCCACGTTCACGCAGCCTCTATCCACCACGGCCTTGGTCGCTTCTAGTCCGACGCTGGAGGTGAGGGGCGTCCGGCCCACAGCCACGAGCAGATGGGATCCTTCGACAACGCCCGCCTTCTCGCCTTCCAGGTGGCAAACCACCTTGTCTTCGGAACGTTCGATGTGGGCGATCTTGGTCTTCACGCGGCAGTCCATCTTGTAGGTGCGGGTGAAGATCTTGGCGAGTTCCATTCCCAGGTCC
>CAIXHJ010000015.1 GCA_903919165.1 uncultured Holophagaceae bacterium | reverse complement strand
TGGCCTTGGGACTGTCGGCAAACCCAGAGCGACTGCAGGAAATGATGAAGGGGTCAGTTTCCGGGCGAGCCTATCCCCATTCATCCCAAACATCGGCCGCACCGGCGGACCGGTTCATCCCTGTTCCAGCAGGGCCGTCGCAGGGATGGGTCGGAGCGTAGGTTACTGGATGTCCTTGATCGCGAGTCCCATTTCCCCGGTCCCCCTGCCAGGGTTCATTCCCAGCCTGCGAACCTCGATCTTCGCCTTGCCGAAATTGCTGAGCAGGCATGTTGGAAGGCCTGTCGCCCGCAGGTCGTTCAAGCCCTGGGCGACCTCAACATCGCTCAAGGCTTGAATGGCTTTGACCTCGACGATGCTATTGCACCAGATAGAGCCCTGCTCTATCTGATGCAAAAGTGGCTTCGACGCTGAGGTCGGCCTTGTCGTGCCCGACCTTCGCTCCTTCGTGGAACACCTCGACCGACTGCTGCTGGACAAAGGCGATCCTGGCTCTGCGGAGTTCGAAGGCGAGGGCGTTTTCGTAGACCTTCTCGAGGAAGCCATGGCCAAGGGTGTTCGCGATGTGATAACCCAATCCGCTCATCTGCTGGTCCTGAGATTCCTGAGCGCGCATGCGCGTGAACTGACTTTCCGCACATCGGCAGGGCGATTCCCGTGAATTAGTGAGCCATCAGGAATCCATTCCGACAGCAGCCAGGCCATAGCGGTCCCGGGGCACTTCGAGCAGGCGCAGCAGGTCTTCTTGGAGTGGCGTGAGCTTGGGCTCAAAGCATTTGTAGACGTTTTCTCCGTCCATCAGGTCGTGGCGCTGGATGCTTTCGAATACTTCCAGGATGCGGTTCGTGGTGGGGGCCTTGCATTCCCGATCCTCGGGATAGAGGGGTAGCACATCGAGGTTCGCGCCTTTCATCGCGGTGCGGACTTGGCGCTCGATGAGGGCCTGGACGAGCAGGGCCAGGAAGTAGAGCAGGAGAAGGGCCTCGATCCGGCCCTCGTCCTTGAGGAAGGCCGGAGCCACCGCATACACGGTCTTGAGCTGCTCGTGTCGCTTCTCCAGGTTGGGTTGGTACTTGTATTTGAGGAGTACCTCTTCAGCTGGAAGGTCGTCGCAGTTGGTGACCAGCGGGTACATCCCGTCGCTGCGGGCGTCGAAAGCGATGGCAGCGGGCTTTGGCTTCCAGGCCACCGCGAACCGGCTGCGTTCAACTTTTACGTAGCGTGTGTTGGCTCCTGGGTGGCCCCGGCTTTCCTGCCTGAACCGGGTGTCATTGGTTTCGGTCACCTCCGCCTCGGCCCAGCGCGAGACGCCCCCCTGGGCCAGGATGCGGGCGACAGCCTCCTCGACGGCCGCCCGGTCCCGGATACGGCAATGGGGGCCTTGGAGCTTGGCTTGGAGTTCCTGGATCCCGTCGAAGGCCTTCTGGAGCGCAGCGAGGCGCGACTGCTCATGCTGGTACGCCAGCGACTGGCTCCAGACCCAGATGATCCGATAGCCCTCGGCGGAACGATTGGGGGCGGGGACCACGCGCCAAAGGTCGTCGGGTCGGTCATCGCCGTGCGGGCTGGGGCGACGGATGACCTCCTCCCATGGCAGGTCGTGGTCCTGGATGTAGCCCCGGAACCAGGCGTCCTCCTTGCGGCTGCCGGGGAGAACGGTGATGAACCGTCCTTTGCCGTGGGCAATGTGGTCCATGTTCGCCCGAGTGCAGAGTTTGCAGTCCGCCACGTACATGAAGTCGGTGCGCCCCGTCAGCTTGCACAGGGCCTCCCAGGTCTGGATGTGGGTCGGGTCGTCGTTGGTGTTCCCATCGCACAGCCGATAATGCACTGGCACCGATCCGTCCGCGCTGACCGTGAGGATCCATAGGAGCTGCTTGAGGTCGGGGCGATGATCCTTGTTGTGGCCATAAGTGATGCTCACGGCCTGCCGGCCGCGGATCTTTCTGCCGGTGGCCTGGGCATACGCGCCGGAGAAGGTGATGGAGGTCGAATCGTTGTGGAACTGGTCGAGCTGAAGGCCGAAGGCCTGGATGGCGCGGACCACGATGGTCGTCATCAGGGAGGCCCGATCCGCGTTGAAAAGCCGGTCGAGGGCGCGGCCCACCCTATCGTCGTTAAGGCCGCCGACCTGGTCAGGTTCCAGCCCGAGCAGGGAGGGGAGGAAGGGCTGGGCCCATTCCTGGAGGCCATAGATGGGCCTGCGCCCGAGGAGGATGTTGCGCAGCAGGATGCCCAGGGCGATGGCTGGGCGGATCCTGCACCGCCGGTCCACGTGGGGAACGTACTGCTCAAGGAGCCCGTCCAGACCCAGGCGATCCAGAACATGCTGGAGCACCGGCAGGGCACCGAGGGACTGCGAACGGAGGGTGAGGTCGGCGAGGTCGGTCATGGACACGCTCACTGGGGGGTTGACATGTCACATTCTAGCAGTATTATTACTGCTAGTCAAGGGAAGGCGCTCGAAAACCATGAATCATCACCCGAAACCAACAGCCGCCCTCTTGGCGGAGATCAAGCAACTCAAGGCAGCGCTCGGCGAGATCGGTATCGTTCTCCGGGGTTCTGTGACGGAGCGCTACATGCCGTGCGGTCGGGCCGGTTGCCGATGCCTGGCGACCCCGCCGAGCCTCCATGGTCCCTACTTCCAGTGGACGACCAAGGTTGAAGGGAAGACCAGGACCGTTCGCCTCCGGCCCGAGGAAGTTCCCCTTTACCGGGAATGGATTGCCAATGGCCGGAAGCTCGACCAGATCATCCGGGACTGGGAGCAGACGGGACTCGCCGCCGCCGACCTAATTCGCGAGAAGTGACTTCGAGATGTGCGGAAAGTCAGATCTTAAGTATTCTGGCATAGGATTACCGATTATTCGCAGACCAGCCGATACAGCAGCGAAGGG
>CAIXHJ010000014.1 GCA_903919165.1 uncultured Holophagaceae bacterium | reverse complement strand
GCCACAGTCGTAGCAGGACTGGAGGTCCGTGAAGAGATCGGCCTTGCAGCGGGCCAGTTGGATGCAGTGGGGCAGGAGAATCAGGGCCCGCCGGGCGCGGCGGCCGCCGAAGGCCTCGCGCACGCGGCGGTTGTTGTATCCGCAGAAGGAAAGGATCCAGGCCTCTTCCTGGTGCAGCCAGCGTGCCAGAGGGCGGAGGACGTTGGTCCAGAGGCAGTCCTGGCGATGAATGGCGGTCCGGTTTCGCAGGTAGGCTTCGCCCCGGAGAAAGCTGGGCCAGGCCGCGGCCAGCGCCGCGACACTCAGCAGCATCCACCAGCCGCGTCCGGCACCGTGCAGGGCCGATCCAACAAGGGCGAGGACCGCCAGGGCCAGAGGCAGGCCCCTGCGGACCCAGAGGAATAGGGTTCCACCTTCGACCGGTAAAGGACCGGGCAAGGGCAGAATCCGGTCGCTCTTCACTTGGCGGCTCCTGCCAGTCCGACCAGCTTCTTCAGGTCATCGTCCTTCCAGCGCAACCCTGCACCGAAGAAGGCCGTCCGGAGATCCTTGTTGGCGATGTCCTGAACTCCGGCCTGGATGTAGGCCCCTTTCCAGAACTGGTAGCTGGTGGTGAAGCGGTACCGGGGGTTCGGCTTTTCATCGCTCTTGGTGAAGTCATAGGCCAGGAACCCGAGCCGGAGCCGGTCGTCCAGTGTTCGCAATTCGACCCCGCCACCCCCCTTGTTCTCGACGATGCCCGCGGAGAAAACTGCCGGGCCGAGACGCTTGGCGAACTGGGCGGACACAGTGAAGGCCTGGTCCGTGGTGATGGTCTGGATGGTTTGCGGCGCAGAAACCGGCTGACCTGTGACGGGATCCAGCTGAGTGATCGTATGGGTACTCTGGTTGATTTTGCCGTCCGGTGTTGAGGCGAAACCGAGGGAGTACCAGTAATCCGGCCGGGGTACGATGTCGAGGCCAAGCCCCACCCGGCTGTCACCACGTTTGGTCCACTGGGCCGCATTCATATCCAGGCGGAAATCCATCTTGTTGAACCCGCCCAGCATGTTGTTCACGTTATCCACGGCCTCGTTGATCTTCTTGATCGTCGTCTCGTCGTTCAGCAGCTTGCCGATGGTGCCATCGCCCTTGTTCACGCGATCGGTGAGAACCTTGAGGTTCTCGGCGGTGCCCTGGAAGCTCTGGGCCAGCTTGCGCACGTCGCCCACGACGCCCTTCAATTCCGGCCGGTTCTCATCCAGGATGGCATTGAGGTTCTTGCCCACGGCTTCGAACTGCTGCGCCAGCTTGGGCAGCCTGTCCCTCAGGTCCGCGGATAGGGCCTCCACATTGGCCATGGTGTGGTTGATGGCGCCGTGATTCTCCTGGGACATGGACCGGAACTCAGCCGTCAGTACGCGGATGTTATCCACGATCTCGTCGAGCTTTTGGCGCCCCTGCTCGCCGCCGATGGATTCATTCAAGGCCTGGGTGACGCCCTTCACGTTCTTGCCGACGTCAGCCAGGGTCTCCATCAGGTTCTCAAGGCTCACCCCGGCCTTGCTGGGCAGAGGCACGCCCTCCGGGAAGGGGCCCTTGGCGCTGTGGCCTGGGTCGAGATCGACAAATTTATCGCCGAGGATGCCGATGGATCCAAGGGAAACAGAGGCGTCTCGGTAGATTGGAACCTTGCTCGACAGGCCGAGGACCAGGCGGGCCTTCCCGTTCTCGAGGGTGATGGTGCGGACATCCCCCACCTTGACGCCGGCGATGCGCACGGCGCTCTGGACGTTCAGACCCGCCACCTGGTCGAAGTAGGTGAAGCGTTCCAGCTGGTTTCGCTTCCCGCCGATTTCCAGTTTTTCTGCGCGGAAGATCAGCACGCCCAGCAGGACGATGGTGCCGGTGAAGAAGAGGCCGACCTTGGTTTCCAGCTTCATGCGTGGGCCTCCTGTGCTTTCCGCTTGGGCGGGGGCGGGTCTTGAAGGAAGGGACCGTCCGCATCCCCCCGCAGGAACTGCTGGATGACAGGGTGCGGATTGACCTTGAAATCCGATGGCGCTTCGCAGGCGATGCACTCGCCACGGAAGAGCATGGCGATACGGTCGGCGATCTCGAAGGCAGATTTAAGGTCGTGGGTAATGGTGATGCTGGTGATGCCTAATTCGTGCTTGAGATCCAGGATGATGCGGCCGATGACGTCCGTCATGACTGGATCCAGGCCCGTAGTCGGTTCATCGAAGAGCAGGATCTTGGGCTTGAGGGCGATGGCCCGGGCGAAGCCTACGCGCCGCTTCATACCGCCTGAGAGCTCTGCGGGTTTCAATTTGTCTGTGTCCTTCAGGCCCACCATGCTCAAGCACTCCTCCACACGGGCCTGGACCTTGGCTTCCGTCATCTTATGGTGCCGCCGGAGGCCGAAAGCCACATTCTCGAACACGGTCATGGAATCGAACAGGGCGGCCATCTGGAAGCACATGCCGATGCTCTTCCGGACCGTGAACAGCTCCTCCCGCGAAAGCTGGGCGATGATCTTGCCTTCGACGGCCACATGGCCGGAATCCGGCGTGAGCAGACCCATGATGTTGCGGAGCATGACCGTCTTGCCGCTGCCTGAGCCGCCGAGCACCACGAGGCTCTCCCCCTCCTCCACCTGGAGGTTCACATTGGACAGCACGACGTTGGTACCGAAGGCCTTGGAGAGATTGACGACATCGATCACGGCCATGTCGTCACACCAGGAGCAGTTTGGTCAGGAAGAAGTCGGCGATCAGGATCCAGAGGCTGCTGGTCACCACACTGCTCGTGGGGGCTTGACCCACGCCCTCGGCCCCTCCCTGGGTGCGGTACCCCTTCCAACACCCGACCAGGGCTATGATTATCCCGAACACGAAGGCCTTGTAGATGGCGATGCGCAGGTCGCGAAAGGCCAGCAGTTTGTAGAACTCGTTGCCATAGACGTAGGCGCTCTGCCCCTCGACTCCAACCAGGATCAGGTAGCCGCCCCAGAAACCGATGTAGACGGACACGACCGTCAGCAGGGGAACCACCAGCATGGAGGCCAGCAGTCGGGGCACAAAGAGATAGTGGATCGGATCCGTGGCCAGGCATTCGAGTGCATCGATCTGCTCCGTGACCTGCATGGTTCCGAGCTCGGCAGCCATGGCAGACCCGATGCGGCCGGAAAGCATGAGGCCAGTGATGACCGGGGCAAGTTCCCGCATCACGGCCAGTCCCTCCACCTGGGAGGCGAGCCCTTCAGCCTGGAATTGGCGGAAACCAAAGGCGAGCTGTACGGCGAACACCATGCTGACCGCAAGACTCGTGAGCACCACCACCGGGATGGAGTTCACGCCCACGGATTGGAACTGGTTCAGGAGGTTCTTGCCGTCGAAGGGCCGCTTGAAGATGGCGGCGAATGCGCGTCCCGCGAGGACCGCGAAGTCGCCAAAGGTATCGGTGGCCCTTAGTACACCTGCGCCAACCTTGTCGATCACAGTCAGGACCATGGGGCTCCGAATTTAAAGAATCAGCTTAACGCAGTCCCCTTCTTCTGGCGGGACCGGAGCCTGGAAGCGCCGCCTTCCCGGATGGTCTGTGGCGCGCGGCTGAGGGTCAGCGCGTCAGCAGGCACGTCCATGGTGATGGTGCTCCCGGCCCCTATGAGCGCTCCGTCTCCGATGACCACCGGGGCTACCAGTTGGGTGTCGGATCCGACGAAGACATTCCTGCCGATGGTGGTCCGGTGCTTGTTCAAACCGTCGTAGTTGCAAGTGATGACGCCCGCGCCGATATTCGTGCCCTCGCCGATCTCTGTATCGCCGAGGTAGGTCAGGTGATTGGCTTTGGCGCCCCGGTGGAGCTTCGCTTTCTTGGTTTCCACAAAATTGCCGATGTGCACACCCTCGGCCAGGTCCGTGCCCTCCCGCAATCGCGCGAAGGGACCTACTTTGGAACCTGTCCCCACCCGGGCGTGCTCGATGATGCTGTAGGGGCGGACCTCCACGCCTTCACCCAGGCTGGAATCCGAGATCACCGTACCCTGGCCGATCCGACAACCTTCGCCGATCTGCACGGAACCCTCGATCCGCACCCCCGGTTCCAGGAGAACATCACGCTGGAGGATGACCCGTGGCCCCACCAGGGTGCTGTCGGGATGCAGGAAGGACACGCCTTCAGTCATCCAGTGTTGCTGGATCCGGTGCTGGGCCGCGGCCTGGAGGGCGACCTGGTCCTGGCGGGAGTTCATGCCCGCCAGCTCTTCGGGGTCGCAGACTTCAACGGTTACGGGGATTTCCTGGGCCAAGGCCGCCACGGCATCCGTGAGGTAGTACTCCTTCTGGGCATTGTGATTGGTCAAGCCCATGAGCGCTCTGCGCAGGGCGGGCCAGGGCAGGGCATAGGCACCGCCGTTTACGCGCCGAACTTCCAACTGTTCCGCTGTGGCATCCTTTGCCTCGACCAAGCCCATCAGGCGGCCATCCTGATGCTGGATCACACGGCCGTAGGTACCTGGCGAAGACAGGTCCATGGCCAGCAACAGCGCTTCTGCCTCGCACAGATGCGAGACCGTGGCCGCAGAGGTGAGGGGCACATCTCCGCAAAGGATGGCCACCCGAGTGGTGCCTAGGCGGTCCAGTTCAGGGATGCAAACCTGAAGGGCATGGCCGGTGCCGAGGGGTTCACCCTGATCCACGATGGAAACGGGGCAGGGAAGGAGACCGGCCTGCTGCCAGGTTTCAAGAGCGGCCACGACCTGCTGTTTCCCGTGGTGGAGGACCACTACGGCGCCTCCCAGCCCGGCGGGCAGGGCCCGAAGCACCCACAGCAGCGAGGGGTCTCCGAGGATCGGGTGCAAGACTTTCGGAAGTCGGGATTTCATGCGGGTTCCAAGGCCCGCCGCCAGTATCACCGCCACCGTGGACATGCTGCCTCCTCTGACCAGCCTACAACAGCCCCAGGTCTAAAGATCCAATCCCAGCTCATGCAGGCGTCCTAGGGGGCGCCGTCGTCAGGGGCGCGCGTCCGGCCAGTCGAACGGCCAACGCCGTGGCCTCAAGGAAGTTCTGAGAATCCGCGATCCATTTCCCAGCCTTGTCGAACGCGGTCCCATGGTCCGGGCTCGTGCGAACGAACGGCAGCCCGAGTGTGAGATTCACCGCCCGCTCTGGCTCGAGTAGCTTGACCGGGATGAGGCCCTGGTCATGGTACAGCGCCACCACCAGGTCGAACTCGCCACGCGCGGCCCGCTGGAAGACGCTGTCCGATGGCAACGGTCCTGAGAACACCGGTGCTGGCTTGGCATCGATGGTGAAGGAAGCTTCAGCCCGCACGATGGCCTCCTCGAGAATCCGCTCCTCCCCTCCGAAGGCGCCCTGTTCACCTGCATGGGGATTCATGGCACAGAGCGCCACCCGAAGGTCGGACTTGCCGGTCAGCTGTATGAATTGACGGGTGGAGAAGGTGAGCGTCTCGGCCACTGCGTCAGCGTCCAGGTCCTCCACCACCGAGCGCAGACTCTGGTGGACCGTGTGGAGGACCACGTTCAGCCGGGGGCTTACGAAGGCCATCCGGGTAATGGGCGCCCCGGAGAGCTCCCGGAGGAATTCCGTATGACCGGGGATAGGGTAGCCGGCCAGGTGAGCAGCGGATTTGGCCATGGGCAGGGTGACCAGCGCATCGGTGGCGCCGCTCATGGTCAGCAAGCCCGCGACCCTGATCGCCTCGACCGTCGCCTGCCCGGAGGCAGCGGAACCCTCCCCAAGTCGGAGTTGATCGGTCCGGATCTCCGGGGTGGGATCCAGCCACAGGGCTTCTCCCAGGACCCGGTCAGGGGGCTCCCCGACTGAGATCACCTGAAGCCCGTAGGCCTTGCCGGAGAACGTCGAAGGTACCTGCACTGTGGGCTCGACCCAGCGCCAGGCCACTCGTGCACCCGGAAGGCCCATGAGAAGGTCTACGCCGGCTCTGGATCCCACGACCGTCACATCTGTCCAGGAACAGATGGCCGACAGACTCCCCAGGAGGAGCTCAGGGCCGATGCCACAGGGATCTCCCAGGCTGATGGCGATGCGTGAACGGCGGCTCATGGATGCCCCTGCTGAGTGTGGCCAGGGTTCAATCGTAGACTGGGATCTCGATCTCGGAGGGAAGGGGCTCTTCCTTCTTGGCGGCTCGGTTGCGGCGGATCCTGGGCTCCTCCTCCTGCTTGTAGATGTATTTGATGTTGTGCTTGGGGACGAGGACATTGGGTTCCTTGACCCGATTGATTTTGAGGCAGTGCTTGTCGTACCACTCGATGACCCCGCGAACCTTCTCGTCGTCCTGGAGAACGATCACCATGGGCGTCTTGGACTGCATTTGCTTGAGGTAATAGAAGCTTTCGGCGTTGGTCTGTTCTGGTGGGGCGATCTTGCGCCTGGGGCTACCCGCCCCCTGGGGGGCTGTGGCGGCTCCTGGATTGACCGCAGGGTTGGGTTCACCACCAGGGGTGATTGCCGATGGCACCGGGGTCATGCCCTCCCCACCGCCACCTTTCGCGGGGATGCCGAGTTTGTCCTTCAATTCACTGAGATTCGGTCGAATGAGCTTCCGGTTCATAGAGAATCCTGGCCCTGAAGGCGGTGCGGGGATGTCAAAGGCATCGGCAAGTAGCCGAACCCAGTCCAGACCTGAACAGACGGACCCTCATGGGGAAGGCTGAGCGCGCTGGAAGGGAATACAACACTGTGGCAGGTGCCAAGTGATTCCTGCAAGGGTGTATGCCCAATTTGATGCTTGAAAGGTGAGGAAAGTTTACATTCGATTCCGAGCCGACGCCATCGGCTTTCATTCCTTATGAACTGACAAGAAAATCTGGACATTGGTGCCCTTTCCTGGCGCGCTTTCCACCTGGATCTGCCAACCCATGGCCTCGATGAATTTGTAGACCAGGCTCATGCCCAACCCTGAACCCTCTTCGAAACTCCCGGCAAAGGGAACAAACAGGCGATCCAGTTGTTCCTCGGTCATCCCACAACCGTTGTCCGAGACCGTTAGGTGGATCGTGCCATCCGTGACAAGACATGCCAGCCGTACCGAGGGTTTGGGCACATCTTTGATGGCCTTGCGGGCATTGCTGAGCAGGTTCATCAGTGCCCGGTGGAGACCCGTGGAATCCGAGAGGAGGTAGACTGGAGGGGCGAGACCCAGGGTAAAAGAAAGTCCTTTAGTCCGAGGATCCATCTCCCAGCTGGAGCGGACTTCCTCCAGAACCCTTGGGAGAAAGAGGATGGATCCACTCTGTGGCTCCGGGCGGGCGAAATCCAGAAAGTCGGACACGATGGCCCCGACCCGCTGTGTCTCCCGCTCCAGGATGCCCAGCACACGATCTTGGACCTCCTCGGGAGATCCTTTGCGCTGAAGCAGCTGCACGCATCCACTGATGGAGGCGAGGGGGTTCCGGAGTTCGTGGGCGAGTCCGGCGGCGAGCTGTCCAATGGCGGCCAGCCGTTCACTGATGCGGGTGCGTTCCTCCAGTGCCTTAAAATCCGTGAGATCCTGGAACAGCAGAAGTTGGCCGGATTCGCGCCCTGATGCGCCTCGCAGAGAGGCCAGGTGGCCGCCGAGGATTCGACGTCCTCCCGCGTCAGTGCTGGGAATGACAATCTCGAAACGGTGCTCCCGGCCCCTGTGCGACGGGAACGGATGGCCGGGCGGAAAGAGATCCTGGATCGGTATGCCGATGGGAACAGACCTCCTCAGGATTGATTCAGCCGCCGGATTGGCAGAG
>CAIXHJ010000013.1 GCA_903919165.1 uncultured Holophagaceae bacterium | reverse complement strand
GCTTGGATAGATTAGGTCAAGGCTCATAAGAGTTGCATTATTTTTCATCGGGTTCCAACCCGACCAGGATAACCGTTATGTTGTCTTCGCCCCCATGTTCTCTCGCTGCATTAATTAATGATTCCACAGCAAGATTAAGATCATCAGTCTGCTTCACGATGTCCCAGATCTGTTTATCGCCGATCATCCCTGAAAGTCCATCGGAGCATAGCAAGAGTCGCTCCGATTTGGAAAGCTCCAGATTCTGAACCTCCACATCCAGGTCACCGCCATTGCCCAGGGCCTGGGTGATTACGTTCCGGAAGGGATGCACTCTCGCCTCTGAAGGGGTGAGAATTCCATTTGCCACCTGCTCGGCCACCCAACTATGGTCACGGGTCACCTGACGAATACCCTCCGGGCCGAGGATGTAGGCCCGGCTATCCCCTACATGCGCCAGCGTGACCTTCGGGCCGTGAAAGAGGCAGGCAACCACCGTGGAGCCCATGGTTTCGCGCTCCGGATTGCGCCGAATGTCCTCTGCGATGGCCTGGTCTGAAAGAAGCAGGGCCACCTTCAGGCGATTCCCGTCGTAGGACATAGAGGGATCGTACTCCACAGGCCACGTGCGATCCTTTTCCAACGTTTCACCCACGAACCGAGCGACGGTCTCCACTACAATCTGGCTGGCGACTTCCCCCGCAGCATGTCCACCGAGGCCGTCAGCCACCACGAACAAGCCAAGGTCTGGATCCGCTAGAAAACTGTCTTCATTGTGTTTCCTGACACAACCCACATCGGTGCTACCCGCTGCACGAATACCCATGATCATCCCTTTCCCGTCAACCGATTCCATAGGTTCATTAGTTGATCCAGGAGGACCTTGGGCGGGCCAGAAATCTTCTCTTTTTTACCTGGTGCAGCCTGGCCTTTCATCCCAGTGACACCCTTCCTTGAGGCCGTACGCAATTTGGGGTGGTTCGGCGAGATATCCCGGGCAGCCTGGAGATGCCGCTGGGCCCGAGCCGTCATGCCCAGCGTCTGGAAATGACCGGCCAACCTGATGTGGCTTTCCACATCGCGCGGAGCCAAGCGAACGGCTGTTTCAAGTGCTTTCACCACAGTGCGTAGATCGCCACCTTCTTTTTCTAAAATGCCAGCCAGTAGCAAATGGTAGTTCGATTTTTTGTCATCCAATCGGATGGCGTAGTGAATGAGTGCGCGCGCCTGGTCAGTCTTTCCTTCGTCGAAAGCGGCTTTCGCCAAGACCGCCCAGTCTTCCGGAGTCCGTTCCTTGGCGGATTCGGGTTCCATGGCTGCCGCGTGATACTGGACCTTGGCCATCTGCTGCTGCAGTGCAAGTCTCTTGATCGGGTCCTTCAGCGTGCTGAAAGCCTCGGCCAACTCACGAAATTTCGACTCAGCCTCTTCCTTCTCGGCTCCGGTATACCGGTCTGGATGCCAGCGCTTGGCGAGCCGATGGTAGGCGGCCTTGATGTCCTCAGGGGTTGCTTCCGGAGGGATTTCTAGCACATTGAAGGGGTTCATGAGGTTCCAGGTAAGGATCCACGACCAACTTCCCGAAGGGGATGGAAGGACATGGCTTGAGCAGAGGGATGGTAGCCTATTTCCATCCTGCGCGCAGTTCCCATGCTTTGGAACAGGGTTGAATCTCGTCTAGAGATCTTCCTGCATTTCTGGACCAGGACTGGAAGGGCCCTTCGCTCGATGGCACAGTAGAAGGCTCTGGAGGCCCAGGCATGACAGTAGGCACGGCGAAGGCTTGGCGCGAAGGCCTGGATGCCGGCGACCTGTCCTCCGAGGCCCTGGTCAGGGGTTCCTTCCTTCGCATCCGAACCATGGATGACCGTCTGCATGCCATCCTGGCCGTGGACGAGGACCGGAGCCTCCGGCTCGCCCGGAAAGCGGATGCTCGGTTGAGGGCCGGAGAAAGGTCCCCTGTGCTTGGCTTGCCTGTGGTGCTCAAGGACAACCTGCACTGGTCAGGCCTACAGGTCTCCTGTGGATCCCGGATCATGGACGGGTATCGTGCCCCCTATGACGCCACGGTGGTTGATCGGCTCCTCACAGCGGGCGCCGTTCCTGTGGCCAAGGCCAATCTGGATGAGTTTGCGATGGGATCCAGTGGCGAGTTCAGTGCCTTCACGCCCGCATGCAATCCCTGGGACCTGGCCCGGGTCCCGGGGGGGAGCAGCAGCGGATCGGTGGTGGCCGTTTCTGCGGGGTACGCTCCGCTGGCCCTGGGCAGTGATACCGGCGGTTCCGTCCGTCTGCCGGCCAGTTTCTGCAATGTGACCGCCCTGCGCCCCACTTATGGCGTGCTGAGCCGGCACGGCCTCACCGCCATGGCCTCCAGCCTTGACCAGGTGGGACCCATCGCCGCCTCAGCGGCTGACATAGCCATGGCCTTTGGCGTCCTGGCCGGCAGGGACCCCATGGATAGCACCTCGGTAGACCTTCCGGGCGTAGAGCGACTGAACCCGCTCCAACCATTGAAGCTCAAAGGTCTTCGCATCGGCCTTCCGACGGAGTACTTCGGGGATGGACTTGAACCTGGCGTACGGAGCGTCCTTCAGGCGGCCGTCCAGGTGTTCGCTGAGCAGGGCGCAGACATCCGGGAAGTCAGCCTTCCCCATACCCGGTACGCCATCGACACCTACTACCTGCTCTGCACCAGCGAGGTTTCCAGCAATCTCAGCCGCTTCGATGGTGTACGTTACGGACATCGCGCTCGGAGTGGAAGCCTGACGGACATGATCGCCGAGACCAGGGATCTGGGATTGGGACCCGAGGTCAAGCGCCGAATCCTGCTGGGGGCTTTCTGCCTCTCCAAGGGCTACTACGACGCCTTCTACCTCAAGGCCCTGCGGGCTCGGACCCTCATCACCAGGGACTTCGACCGGGCCTTCGAATCGGTGGATATCCTCGCGACACCCGTCAGTCCGGGTACCGCGTTCCCGTTCGGAGCCAAATCGGACGATCCGCTGGCCATGTATCTGGCCGATGCCTTCACGGTTCCAGCTCCACTGGCTGGAATCCCCTGCCTTTCCATGCCTGCGGGTTTCACGGAGGGACTGCCCGTCGGGATCCAACTCATCGGGCCCGCCTTCTCGGATGTCATGCTTCTCGAAACGGCCCACACCTTCCAGTCGCTCACCCCCCACCACCTCGAAACTCCACCACTCTTCCGCACAGGAGCGAACCATGGCCTTTGACGTCGTCATGCCCCAGATGGGCGAGAGCATCGCCGAAGCCACCGTACTGAAATGGCACAGGCAGGTGGGTGATGCCATTGCAAAGGACGACACCCTCTACGAGATCAGCACGGACAAGGTAGATGCGGAAATTCCCGCGCCTGCAGCGGGCACTCTTCTGGAGATCCTCGTGGAGGTGAACGCCACCGTACCCGTAGGCACGGTGGTCGCCCGCATCGGCGATGCCTCCGAGAGGCCCGCTGGCTCCGCAATTCCGCCTGCGCCTGCCTCGGCTCCCACAGCCCCGGAACCCTTCCTCGCCGCCCACACCGGCCTCCTGCCGGATGGGGATGACAACAGCTTGGAAGGCCGACTTAGAGCCAAGAGCAGCCCTCTGGTACGCGAGATGGCCAAGCAGCATGGCGTGGACCTGACCAGGATCACGGGCTCCGGTCAAGCTGGTCGGGTCACCAAGGTGGACCTGGAAGCCTTCCTTGCCGAGGGCCCGGCTATGGCCCCAGCGTCCATCAGCCTTGCACCCGTCCTGCCGGTCGTGCATGATCCTTCCGCACCGACCATGGGTCTCACACCCGCTCTGGCATTGGCCCCGAAACCCATTGTGCCCGCCTTCGCCGCGGGTGAGAGGGTGAAGGTCGAGCCCATGAGCCGCATGCGGAAGATCATCGCCGACAACATGGTGGCCAGCCGTCGAACGTCGGCCCATGTTTACACGGTCTTCGAAATCGACATGACTCACGTGGCCCAGCTGCGCAACAAGCACAAGCTGGCTTTCGAGGCCCAGTTCGGATCCAAGCTCAGCTTCATGCCCTTCGTGATGATGGCCGCGTGCAAGGCCCTTCGCGCCTACCCCATCGTCAATGCTTCGGTGGACGGCGACAACGTTGTTTACAAGCAGGACATCAACCTTGGCGTCGCCGTAAGCCTGGACTGGGGCCTCATCGTGCCCGTGGTGAAGAACGCGGACATGATGAACCTGGGTGGTCTGGCACGCAGCCTCAACGACTTGGCCGAGCGCGCTCGGACCAAGCAGCTCAAACCCGATGAGATCAGCGGGGGCACCTTCACCATCACGAACCCCGGCGTCTATGGCGACACCTTCGGCCTCCCCATCATCAACCAGCCCCAGGTGGCTATCCAGGGCGTAGGTGCCATCGTGAAGCGCCCTGTTGTGATCACCGGCCCAGATGGGACTGACTTCATCGCCATCCGGCAGATGATGTTCACCAGTCTCGGCTTCGATCACCGGATCATCGATGGCGCGACAGGTGACCTGTTCATGGCTTTCGTTAAAAAGGAGCTGGAGACCTCGACTTTCGGCTTGGAATAGTTGCCCGCTTGCGCATGAAAAGGGCGGCCGGTTGGCCACCCTTTTCATGCGTAGGACGAAGTCTCCCGCACCATCTCCCGGTACATGGCGAACTCACCCTGGAAGTGCAGCTGGATGATGGCGGTGGGGCCATTCCGGTGCTTTGCGATGATCAGTTCAGCGCTGGGATCCGGTTCCGGCTCAGCCGCAGAAGGGATCATCTTCCGGTGGATGAAGGCCACCATGTCCGCATCCTGTTCGATGGCCCCGGAATCCCGGAGATCGCTGAGCTGGGGACGACCTCCAGTTCGGTGCTCCACTTCGCGGTTCAGCTGGGACAGCACCACCACCGGAATGCCGAAGTCCTTGGCCATGAGCTTGAAACCCCGGCTGATCTCTCCGATGCGTACGGCCTCGTTCTGCTTCGCAGCACGGCTGCCCTCTGGGCTGCTCAGCAACTGCAGATAGTCCACAATGACGAATTCAACCCGGCGATTACTCTGGCTCCCCTGCTTCACGATCATGTTCTTGATTTGAGGAACCGTGATAGAGGCCTGATCGCAGATGAACAACGGCAGCTGGACCAATTCGTCCCGCGTCTTCATCACATGCTCAAGCCGGCCGCCGGCCCTGCCCGACTGCAGGTCCTTCATGTTCGTCTGGCTCTTAGCCGCGAGCAGGCGCATGAATACCTCCTCATGGCTCATCTCAAGGCTGAAGAAGGCGCCACAGTGGCCTGGGCGGCCGTCTCGCTCCTGGGCGGCCCGCAGGATCCAGTTCAGGGCCAAGGCGGTCTTGCCGATCCCTGGCCTGGCGGCCAGCACGATCAGGTTTCCGGGCTGGAACCCCTGAGTCAGTTCATCGAAGCGGCTGAATCCGACTCGGATGCCAGGGGACAGGCGTCCTTCCATCCTGTCGGCGAGGCGCTCCATGGCGTCATCAGCCACGGCCTGGATGGAAAGGAGCCCCTTGGCCTTGGTGTCGCCCTGCGCAAGATGGAAGAGATTCTGGGCCGTCTGGTCGACAAGGACCTCGGGGGCCTCGTCTTCTTCGGCTGCCTGGCGGATTAGCTGGGCGCCAAGATGCACGAGTCTGCGCAACTTCGCCTTGCGGCGGATTACGTCAGCCAGGACCTGAGGGCGCTCCACATCTTCGCAGGCGAGCAGCTCCACCAGACCTGGATAGCCACCCACCTTGTTGAGGCTGTTCTCTTGATCGAGGGCATCCTTCAAAGTAAGGGAATTGACCTCGACCTGGGCTTCGATGAGGGTGCGGAGCGCCCTGTAGACGGCCCGGTGGGCCGGGTGGACGAAGTCCTCCTCAGATAGGGCGAAAATTGCCTCACTGGCCACAAAACCCGCTCCTGGCGCACAACAGGTGGCCAGGAAGGATCTCTCTGCGTCGATATCCTCCGGAAGCCTTTCCGGAAGCCAGTCCGCCATCACCGCTCCTGCCGAATTTAGAGTCCTGGAGGAGTGTACCCGCCGCCGTTCACATCCACAAAGATCGGGTTTGTCACGGCAATGGGATAGATGCCCTTCATGATCTTGTTCCAGGGAGCCCCGGCCATGTACGGTCCGGTCTGAGACCGGGAAACGCCCGCCTCGACCACCAGCCAGGCATCCTTGCTAGCGGGCATGGGAACCGTCACGGTGGTCGTCCGGAGGCGGTAGTCGGCGGCCGAGGCCGTGAAGCTCGCCAGGGGCACCTGAATCGGGGCAGCTCCGTTCACGACCACCCGGACTTCATCCACGGGAACCCAGTCCGGCGCATAGAGAGAGATGCTGAGGGTGACGCTACCCCCCGCGGGTCCAGGTACCAGACTGCCTGGCCCCACACCGCCGATGGAGACGTCCAGCAGGGGCCCAGTGGAAGCCACCGCAGCACCGCTCTGCAAAGCCGTCAGCACTGAGGTCATCAAAGGTGCGGTCATCGCCGCGTATGGGATCGCAGTGCCCTTCTGCAAAGCCTGCCCCACCTGGCTCAGGTTGGCCTGGAGAAGCGTCGTCGCGGCCGAACCGATATTCAGGTAGGTTCTGGCCAGACCCACGGGCGTATCCAGGCTGAATTGAGCGGCGGACAGGCCCAATCCCTTGATGAAGGCGGCTGGTGTCTGCTGGTTCAGGATGGCGTACCAATCGTTCCGGACCTTGGCGAATTCCGCATACCAGGCCGTTGGATCCGCAGGATTGCAGCCTTCGGCCCTGAGTAGTTCCAGGGCATCGAAGTCTCCCATGCGCTTGCCCAAAGAGGCAGGACCCGTCGAAGTCCACCAGGCGTTGGCACCTGTTCCGAGAGGAACGGTGGGATCGAATCCTTGAAGGGTGAAGAGACCGTTAGGCCCACAGGGCTCATGAACGACGTTGTAAGCGCCTTGGGCTTGCGTGATGAAATCGGCCAAGGTCCAGCCGGAGGAAGGACGAGCTCCGCCATTCCGATCGGGAGTCGGCGTCGGCGTAAAGAGCGCAGTCGCGAATCCGTAACCTACGAGCGTTGAGCTTCGGGCACCGACCACGAAGGGATCATTTCCGAGGGGCGCACGCTGGGCATCCGAGACCGCAACAGTGTCGATTTCGGCCCTGAACTCCGTCTGTAGACCCAAGGGGTCCGTGAGTACGTCTTGTTCCGTGCGGGCCACCACCTGAACGCCCTCAGACACGGCCGAGCTGAGCATCTCTCCGGGATTGAACCCGCCGGTGGTCGCCTGGGTGGGCGCCGGGATGTCGAAGGAGGTCCAGCCTGGAGGCAAGGTCGGCGGAAAGACAACGAAGGCATGGTTGAGGTCAGTTTGGCCGTCAAAGGCCGTCACTGGAAGAGAGTCCAGATGCGACATGGGACCCCGGGTGGCATAGGCCAAGTAATTCCCAGGAGAAAAGTACATCACAGCCGTCGAGGCTTTGGCCCCGAAGGCAGTGCCGAATATCTGATTGCCCGCGGTGTAATGGTAGGCGCCATAGTTGATCCCGACACTCGCCTTGGCCTTGTAGACTTGGCTGTAGATGCTAGACAGTTCGCGGCTACGCTGCATGGTCGGGTCCGCGACACCCACACCCAGGAATGTGAGACGCAAGGGATTCAGGCCACCAAATTCCAGGGTCCCCGCTTGTCGGGCCGAAAACCCATGGGGGGTCTGCAGATTCCTGACCACATTACCCGCGGCATCCATGACGTCTGCCCGCTCGGGGCTCAAGGGCTCGCCCACCTGCCAATACTGCGTCGTGGAAGGAGTGATTGGGGTGGGGAGGTTGGGTGCCTGCGAACTGAGGGCGGAGTTGGCGGTGTTAACATAGATATTTGTCCCCAGATAGAGGGGATCACTCTGCTGGTTTGCATTTCGGGCGCTGAGCCTGTAGCGATACGCGAATCCAGGGTTGTTGGGATCGGGGACCACGGGTAGATACATGCCGATGGGACCATTGGCTGATGCAATTTCTGTGGGTTCCCGCCATTCGACACGCTCCAGAGTCCAATTCGCGGCGTTGGTAAGATTGGTTGGATCTGTGGGGTTGGGTCCACCATAGGTGTACCGCTCGAATCTGAACTCCGTCTGAAGCGGTCCGTTACGGATGGCCGTTCCGAAAGAGTTGTAAGAAAGAAAACCCACATTCCCACCGAGCAAGCCAGCCCGATCCTGGGCCATCAAGCTGAAGACGGTGGTCGTTTCCGCAGGTAAAGCAGCTGAAGTGCTGGGTCCGCCCACGATGTAGAGCCGGCGGCTATAGGTGATGGATTGGCCTGGAGCAAGACTAGGTTGCCCAGGGGTGGTGCCGGTCGGTACAGGGCTTCCCACCACCAGCCGGCCGGGAAAGATTGGATGGTTCTCCGTCAGGGAATGTTGAGGATCAGAGGCTACCAGCACCGTCCCCCCATTCACCGGGAAGATGCCGAGAGAGGAGTGGCAATCAAACGTGCTGCCCGCGGATTCAGCCCCCATGAGGCCCACCATGGGGGCCTGCACGCTGGTCTGGAGGGGATTGGTGAAATCGGTCCCTGGAATTTCGACTCCCCATTCCGTGGGAAGCGCCGTCCCATCAAAGGCAGACACCGCAGGCACCACGAACCGATACCCACCGCCGTGCTGGGAGAGATAGTCACCAAGGCTCTGCACGGGAAGGGCGGTCCCGCTACCGTTGGTCAGGGTTGTGACCAGGGTGAAGAAGGTCTGGCCTTGGTTGAGCGTGATTTGGTGAGACACCGACACCCCGGTCACGCGACCCTGAGCCTCTGTATGCACACCCAACTTCCCATTCGGGTCCAGCAGGTAGCCTTGCATAGATAGTTGGGAGGAATTGTTTCCGTTGCTTGGAAGATACTGATCGAAAACAAGGGGCAGGTCGGGATCCTGGTTCACCACGGGGCCCAGCCGCTCAAGCATGTCACTGGGCATCGAGGCCCTGTGGAAGCTCTGGTCCAGAGCGACGAACCCTGCGTCGAGTATGGCCCCCCCCGAAGGAGCTCCGAATTGACCGGGACGATCACCGAAGGTGGCTCCATCAACAGCTATCTCAACGGAATCATTACCGAGGTAGAAGTCGCCAGGTCCTGCGGTGGCCTTGAGGCCGTAGACGAGGTCGCCGCCAGTGGAGGGGATTTCCTCCACCACCGTATCGGGCCTGGAGAGGCCAGTGGCGCGGAAACAGCCCATGCCACCGATCCCGAAGACCATGACGAGAGGGACGAGGTTCCGCAGATGAGCCTGGAAGGTGCTCCGGAAAGTGGCGACGTCGGAATCAATGCTCATGTTCATCAAGTAGGTCTCGTGGGATGCGGAGGTCCATGGGTCTGGGCGGACGAAAGGTCTATGCTAACTCACGATGCCCATCTCCGCCTTCCTTCATCGCTACTGGCAACGCCGGTGGCTCCTGATCCTGGTCCTGGCCCTCCTGGGAGATTTGCTCTGGACTCTGGGAAGGTTCCCTGCCTTGCACCGTCTCCAGATCTACTCCGCCGACCGCCTGCCTTCCGTGGGAGGCGCCGTCTTGGTGCTCGGGGCGGGCGTCTATAGCGATGGGGAACCCACGTCGATCCTCGAAGGGAGGCTCCGAACAGCCCTGGAACTCTACCGGAGCGGCAAGGTAAGATGGTTCCTGGTCTCGGGGGACAACCGCCATTCCACATACAATGAGCCTCAGGCCATGCGCCGCTGGCTCATCAGGCAGGGGGTGCCTCTGACCGACATCGTCAGCGATTATGCGGGACTCCGCACCTGGGACAGCCTTAAGCGCGCCCAGGCCGTCTTCGGCCAGGGCCAAGTGGTGATCGTGACCTCGGATTTCCATCTGCCCAGGGCCCTGTACCTGGCGGACCACATGGGTCTCGTGGCCTGGGGCGTTCCTTCGAGGACCGATGACCGCCCATGGACCTCCAGGGTCCGATTCTGGACTCGCGAGTACATCGCCCGCCACATGGCCTTGTGGGATGGCTGGTTCCCACCGGACACCCGGCTTGGCCCCAGGGAACCCACGCCTGACGACTGGAACCTAACCCGTTGAAGCGCCCCCAGGACATCGTCATCCTAGCCGCCCTCAGGCTGCCCCAGGGCCGCTACGGTGGAAGCCTTGCCGGCCTGGGCGCGGTCAACCTCGGCTTGACCGTGGTGAAGGGGCTGACGAGGCTCCCTGCCCTGCCTCGCCCGGGGAGCCTGATCTGGGGTATGGCTCGTAATCATACCCAGGGCATGAATCCAGCCCGGACCCTGGGATTGCGTGCAGGCCAGCATCAGGATGCTCACGCATTCACGATCAACATGGCCTGCGGTTCCAGCCTCCAGGCGCTCATCCTCGCGGCACAGCGGCTACCGGACAGTGCTGCCCCGATCCTCGTCGGCGGCAGCGAAGCCATGTCCGACACGCCCCATCTGGTGCCTGGCCTGCGCTGGGGTTTCCGCATGGGGCACCGACAGGTTCCGGATGTCATGCACCAGGACGGGCTCCGCTGTCCCGTCACAGGGCTCCTGATGGGAGAGACCATCGAACGATTGGCGGCGAAGCGCGGCATCACTAGGTTCGAGGCCGATGAATGGGCCGCCGAGAGCCACCACCGGGCTGCCCGGGCGGACTTCCGTGCGGAGTGCTTTCCCCACCCGAAGCTGGACCACGACGAGACGATCCGCCCCGGGGTGTCGAGTGAGTCCCTGTCTCGGCTCGCCCCGGTGTTCGAACCTGCGGGGCAGATCACAGCAGGCAACGCTTCGGCCATGTCGGATGGCGCCGCTGCTCTGCTTGTTGCCCGGCGGAACCAGACCGGTGACGCGAGGCCCCTGGCCAGGATCCTGGGCTGGAGTGAAGTCGGCGTGGATCCCATGGACATGGGGGAAGCCCCTGTTCCCGCGGTGCGGCGCCTCCTCGCCGCCCACCGGCTGACTGTCGCGGATATTGATCTCTGGGAGTTGAATGAGGCCTTCTCTGCGCAACTGCTCGTCTGCCAGCGGCAACTTTCGATCCCGCCGGAGCGGTTGAACGTGGCCGGGGGGGGCGTGGCCCTGGGCCATCCCATCGGCGCCAGTGGTGCTCGCATCGTCTGTACCCTGGTCCACCAGTTGAGGCAGAGAGGAGGCAGGTTGGGTGTGGCGACTCTCGGCATCGGCGGGGGACTGGGGCTGGCCGTACTGATCGAGGCGGAGCCTTAACCGGCAGCCTCGACCAGCAACGCTTTCAGTGCCCGGTAATCCGTCTTGCCGGTGCCCAGGGTCGGAATCTGGTCAATCCGGCGGACCACACGGATGTTGTGCAGGGAGGAGAGCCCTGCTGCACGGATGGCTGCATTGGCTTCGTCGCGGGGGATGCCGGCCACGGAAAACAGGATCAGATCCGGATTCAGTTCCTCTGCCGATGACTCGACAGCCAGCAGGGGTTCCGCCTCATCATCTCCCTGGAACCGGCGGGAAAGAGCCTCCTCGATGGCTGGCAGCGACACCATCTCGCCGCCTAGTTTCACGAAGCGCTTCAGACGACCCGAAAATATGAGCACGCCATGTTCCTGGTAGACCAGGTCTCCTGTGCGGTACCACTGGCGCCCCTCGAAGGCCTCGAAAGGCGGATCAACATCCGGGTTCAGGTAACCAGCGAAAACGCTGGGCCCCCGAACCAGGAGCATGCCAGGCCGGCCGGGCTGGATCCGGCAGCGCGTTTCAAGATCCACGATGGCCCATTCGATGGAGGGTAAAGGCTTCCCGATGCTACCGATCCGTGGATGTTCTTCGCGATTCACCGACACCACGGGCGAACACTCGGTGATGCCGTAGCCTTCGAGCACCGTGGTCTTCGGCCAGCGTCGGGCCAGGGTCGCGTAGATCTGTTCGGGGCATTTTTCGGCACCGGAGACGATGATGCGCAGAGACTCCAGGTGGCGGTCTTCCGCCACACGAAGAATGCCGCCGAGGAAGGTGGGCGTGCCCACTAGCAGGGTGGCGTGGTAGGCCTCGATGATGCGCGCCAACATTCGGCCTTCAGTGGGATTGGAGTGATAGACCACTCGGAGCCCCAGCAGCAGCGGCAGGATGGTCGTGGTGGTGAGGCCGAATGCGTGGAAGGGCGGCAGGCAGCCCAGGACCCGCTCGTCCCCACGGAAGTTGATGGCCTGCGCCGCGTCCCGGATGTTGGCCAGGATGTTCCCGTGGGTCAGCGGCACCGCCTTGGGGTGGCTTTCGCTGCCGCTGGTGAAGAGCACGGCTGCAGACTCCGGAGGTCTCGCCGTGAGTAGGGAGGACCAATCGAAACGCGCCCGGTAGGCCGCTGTCAGTTTCGCGGCAAGACTGATCTTCTTCCCTGCCTCGTCGAGCAGCAACAACCGGCCTTTCAAGGCCGACAGATTCACACCCTGCGCGTCCAGGCGGTTGATGAGGGTGGACACGGTGACCACCTGCTTCACACCTACCAGATCCAGGCCATAGCCCATGCTCCGGGTCCCGGCGGTCCAGTTCACCAGTACCGGCGTCTTGCCTGCGAAGAGCAGGGCCAGGTAGAGGATGCTTGCGCCCCCAGAGGCAGGCAGCATCAGGCCCACGTGGGTTCCCTCCAGGCCTTCCAAGATGGGCTTGAGGACCAGGACCGCGGTGAGGACATCCCGGTAGGTCTTGACTCCGCCCATCTGGTCCGCCAAGGCCACCCGTCCCGGATCGCGCTTGGCCTGCTTGAGGAAGACTTCAGGGATGGTGTCGCCGGAGGGCATGTCGATGGGCAGATTGGTACGGGAATGGAACCAGGCATGGGGCACAGGCCTCAGCTCGCCCTGGCGCAGGGACACGGCCGCTCCGGTGGCAGCCAGCAGAAGGTCGGACACGGTCTGGAGGGAGGCTGGATCACTGCATGAATAGCCGTAGGCTAGCTGGATCCAGTTTTCCAGCTCCCGGAGGCCCAGGGCGTCCAGACCGAGATCACCCACCAGGGAGTGCGTGTCCTGAATATCGGCCCGGCCCGTCATGGTCTGCAGACGGCGGCGCACAGCGTCGCGCACCTGTGATGGAACGGTGCGGAAGTCGCCTTCCACCCGCGGCCTCGGAGGTTCCGGCAGGGTGCGCGGCGCATGGTCCCTCCAGACCAGGTAGGGTACAAAGGTCCGCGACGTGGCATCCCGGTTCAGGCCCACCTCAAGGACCCGATTCAGGGCTGGACGCCCCTGATCACACGGCAGGTCAGCGACTTCTTCCAGCACCACCCGAACTTCCCGGCGGGGCATGAAGAAGAGGCCATTGGCCCAGAGGTAACCCAGGCTCTTGAGAAGTTCCTTCCCGAGCGCAGGACGCCGCCCGGATGCCGCGCTGAACCGGCTTCCCCAGAGCCCCTGCATCCGGACGACGACCACCCGGGTCCCAGGGGCCTGACGGAGGATGGCCTCCACCACGCTGTTGTCGGACAGATCCTCCACCCTCTGGCGGGCCAAGCGGCCCCCGGGGAAGAGCAGCACATTCCGGCCGGCAGAAAGGCGCCCGGCGAGCCTGGTCAGTTCTGCATCGAATAACTCACGGCAACGGTCACCGTGGTCGGAGGGATCCGGAAGAGCCTGGGCACCCAGCAGGCCCGCCAGCCAGAGCAAGGGGGTGGAGGCCGCGTGATCCCGGCCCGCCACGAGGAGCGGGGCG
>CAIXHJ010000012.1 GCA_903919165.1 uncultured Holophagaceae bacterium | reverse complement strand
GGAGATTCTAGGCGATCAGCCTTCATCCTCCACAACATCTTTGACGAAATCCTTCCATAGCATCGAGGGCTGGATGCCAGAATTGCGCTGGTACTTGCCGGACTCGTAGCTCTCGTAGTCGCCACTGACGGTGTGGTAGAAGATCTGGCAGATGGCCACGCCAGGGTAGATGCGCACGGGCTGGATGCAGCTGATCTCCAGCGTCCAGTAGCCGCAGAAGCCGATGTCGCCGAAGCCCGCTGTGATGTGGACGAAGAGGCCTAGGCGACCCACGCTGCTACGCCCCTCGAGCATGGGCACCATGCCGTGGGTTTCCGTGTATTCCAGCGTGCGGCCCAGATACAGCGTCCCCGGCTGCAGCAGAAGCCCCCCGGTGGGGATCTTCAGGAACTCGATGCCGTTAGGCCTGGCCATGTCAAGCTCGTGGTCGGTATAGACCGCCAGGTCCTCGCCCAGGCGCAGGTTGTAGCTGTTGGGGTTCAGCCGCGCATCCGACCAGGGCTCGATGCGGATGCGCCCTTCAACCTTCGCCGCGAGGATCTGCCTGCCGGTGAGGATCACGGGACCTCCTGAATGCATTGGCGCCCGCAGGTGCGGACGCCAGCTCCGGGTTCAAGATCTCATCAACGGTCGACCTTGATGACGATGGATTTGGAGATCATGTCCTGCAGGCCCTTCCGCTCGCTGCCAAGGATGATGAGGTAGGGAAGGCCCATGAGAATGCCGTTGACCAGGTGCCCGACCATGCGGAGAACCGCCGCGGTCACGTCGATATGTCCGGCCGGATTATCCTCTGGCACAACCCGCAGTTTCATCATTTTCTTGCCCGGACTTGCGCCGAACTTGATCCAGCAATAGGGGAGGAAGAACCAAGCGTAGCCTATGGCCACCACGAAATGGAGGAGGCCGATAAGGGCCGACACGAGGCAGACGCCGGGTCCGAGAATGGAACCAAGAACGATCTGGAGGCCGAAGATGACTACCCAGAGGGCCACGAGGGGCACGATATCGATGAGGTAAGCCAGCAGACGCGTGCCGAAATCGCCTCGCTCTCCGGTGGGTTGGGCATCATCGGGAATCGGCGGAAGGTAGGCCTCGAGGAACCCAGGGATGAGGCCACCGGTGTTAGTAGGAGCGGCCTTGGGCGCAGTCGGCGCCCCCATGGGGGGAATGGGTGGTTTGGCGGGAGCCGCACTGGGGCCGGTTGCGAGTTGGTCCTGGATCTTGGGTTCTGCTTCGGCAGGAGGCTTGCCCGAGTGGATTGCCGCCAAATGGTCGGCGGACATGCGCACGGTACCGCTGGGTACTGCTGGGGAATCCTGGGCTTTGATGGCTACGGTGGGACTTACCTCGGGACGGGGGTCCTGGAAGGTGAGTTGCACCTGGCCCAGGGTGATGCGGTCGCCGTTCCGGAGGGGGGAGGACTGCACCCGGTTGCCGTTCACCAGCACGCCGTTGCTGCTCTGGAGGTCCTGGATCTCGAATCCACCGCCCACCTTGCGGATCACGCAGTGGTGTCGGCTGATGCTCGGGTCCGGCAGGCGGAGTGTGTTGTCCAGCTCTCGTCCCATGTGGACTTCGTTATCGATGATTTCAAACTCTCGGACACCCGCGCTTTCGTGCACCAGCAGCTTGGCCATGGGAACCCTCGGGGAGGTGGGATGGGCGGAAGTGTAGCGCATCCCAGCTGCCTTGGGGTAGAACGAGGTTCTCGGTTCTTTCTTGACGGGCAGGGGTGGACCCGCCAATCTTCCCCAACGGTATAGGGTGCAGGCATGGTGCTTTTCAACGCGGCCACCAAGGAGTTGACGGCCAAGATTGTCTACTATGGCCCCGGCCTGTGCGGGAAGACGACCAACCTCCAGCATGTCTACGACACGCTACCCGGCGACGGACGGGGCAAGATGCTATCCCTGGCCACGCAGACGGATCGAACGCTCTTCTTTGACTTCCTGCCCATCGAACTGGGCACCATCCGAGGCATGAAGACCCGGATTCAGTTGTACACTGTGCCGGGCCAGGTCTTCTATGATGCCACCCGCAAGCTGGTGTTGCGTGGTGCAGATGCCGTGGTATTCGTGGCCGATTCCCAGGCTCCAGCTCTGGAGAGCAACAAGGAGAGCTTCCAGAACCTGATCGTCAACCTCAAGGACCAAGGCTCTGACCTGGCGAAGATCCCCCACGTTATCCAGTGGAACAAGCGGGACACGCCCAATGCCCTCCCGGTGGAAATGCTGGACCGGGAGATCAACCTCTTCGGCGCGCCTACCTTCGAGGCCTGTGCCATGCGCGGGGAGGGCGTCAAAGAGACCCTCACCGGCGTGGCTAAACTGGTGTTGAAGAGCCTGGCCGAGAAATACGGTGGTGGCGTCGTGGAAGAACCAGCCGCCTTGGTTGGTGGGTTGGCGCCGATGCCACCACCGTCCGTAAAGGAATCCACCAAACCCCTCGAAGTGGAGGAGCTTTCCGCCGGGGAACTCCTTGATGAGATCGACGAGATCATCGTTGATTCCAGCCAGGCCACCCACCCCCCAGCTCCTAGCCACATGCCTCACAGCAGCGTGGTCGAGGTTCCTGTGGTGCTGGATCGCAGCCTCTTCAGTGGCGATTCCCCGGTCGAGATCAGGTTGAAGCTGTATATTAAGTAGGCTGTCAGCCGTCAGCTCTCAGCTGTATGTCGGGCGCCATTGGCGCCCGATGTTTTTCCTGATAGATGACAACCGATGGCTGAGTACCGGAGTCCCCATGTCCCGCCAGGTCGTCACCCGTTTCGCCCCATCCCCCACGGGCATGCTCCACATCGGCGGAGTCCGGACTGCCCTGTTCTGCTGGCTCTTCGCTCGCAGGCATGGGGGGCGCTTTATTCTGCGCATCGAGGATACGGATCTCTCCCGCAGCACCGACGACAACATCCGCATCATCGAGGACGGCATGGTCTGGTGCGGTCTGGACTGGGACGAGGGTCCCGTGGTGGGCGACCCGGGGAGGTGGAAGGGCCCCAACGGCCCCTACCGCCAGATGCAGCGCATGGACCTCTACCGGGCCAAGATCCAGGAACTGCTCGGCAAGGGCCTGGCCTACCGTTGCCGATGCTCCAGGGAGGTCCTCGAGGAACGCAGGAAGACCGTCGAAGCCGCCGGCAAGGTCTTCAAATACAACCGGGGCATGGATCGCGGGAAGGGCTGTGCCGATGCGAACCATGATGCCAGCCAACCCGCCGCCATTCGGTTCCGCATGCCGGAGGATGGCGACATCTTGGTGCCCGACCTCATCAAGGGTGACACCCGCTTCCCGGCGGACAGCCTGGATGACTGGATCATAGCCCGCACCGGCGAGGGTCCCGGCGACATCGGCGTGCCCACCTACAACTTCTGCGTGGTGGTGGACGACACCGACATGGAAGTGACCCATGTGATCCGGGGCGATGACCACCTGAACAACACGCCCAAACAGATGCCGCTCTTCGCGGCCTTCAGCGCCGACCTGCCCGCCTTTGCCCACGTACCCATGATCCTCGGCGCGGACGGCGCGAAGCTGAGCAAGCGCCACGGTGCCACCAGCATCACGGAATACCAGGCCATGGGACTGCTGCCCTCCGCCGTGCGCCTGGCCCTGGCGCGGCTCTCCTGGACGCCGAAGATCGACGGCCGGGCTGTGGGGAGCGCCGAGGAGGAACTCCTAACCGACGATCAGATGATCCAACTCTTCGATCTGGCGGACTGCCAGAAGAGCGCCGCCCGCTTCGACATGGACAAGCTGCAGTGGCTGAACCAGAAGCTCATCCAGCGGTCCCCCTGGACCGAGCTGGAACCGCACCTGCGCCCTTTCCTGCCCGAGTCCTGGGCTTCCAAATCCGATGCCTGGAAGGCCCAGGCCATCCAGGCCACGCAAAAGGGCAAGTCGCTGACGGACATGGCGGAGGCCCTGCGCTTCGCCTTCGAACATCCCACGGCTTTTGACGAGAAGGCCGTGGAGAAGTTCATGACACCGACTGTCAAACCCGCTCTGCGCGAGGTGCGCGATCTGACGGACTACAGCCATGAAGCCCTGGAGGCAGCCTTCACTGCCATCCTGGAAAAGCATGGTCTCAAGACCAAGGACCTGGCCCAGGCCCTTCGTGTGGCGCTTTGCGGCAGGCCCGTCAGCCCCGGCATCTACGATACGCTCATGCTCGTAGGGCAGGTGGAAGTGGTCGCGAGATTGGAACGGTGGTTGTGATGGATCTCCAGGAATTCACCCAGCTCACGCTTGCAGTGCTGGAGGAGCAGGGCACGGCGGCCTATGCGCCCACGATCATCGCGGACGAAACCGTCCAGGTGATCCAGGGCATCCCCGAGGGGCTGGACCATCGGGAGGCCCTCCAGGAGACGGTCCTTCGCCTCGGCCTTGAACAGTCCGACTTCTTCTTCGGTGTGAAATCCGGCCCTGACGAGATCACCACGGGTTTTCACACGGCCTTCGACACACGGTTCCAGCTCATCTCTGAAATGCGCCAGGGCTTCGTCGTCTCGGATCTGGCGGACTGCGCCTGGTGGACCCTGGGTCAGGGCCGGGACCAGTAGACTTTGTCCCCTAGCGGGGTTTTCGTCCAAGGGAGCACCCATGAGCCACCATCCCAAGCTTGCCATTCTCGGCTTCGGCACCATGGGTCAGGCCATCAGTGCCGGCCTGGTGGAGGCTTCGGGCTATCCGGCCGACCACATCCACGCCGTAGACCTCCATCCAGCCGCCGCGAAGGCCCGGGCCGAGGCCCTGGGCATTCGGCTTTCCCGCGAATCGGAGGCCGCGGCCAAAGGGGCCGAGGTCGTGCTGCTCTGCGTGAAGCCCAGTGAACTGAAGGGACTGCTGGCGGAGCTGACGGCGGCGGGGGCCCTGGATCACCACCCCCTGGTGGTGTCCATCGCCGCAGGCACCACCCTCGATTTCCTCGTGGCCCACACTCCCGCGGGCACGCCCCTGGTGCGCGCCATGCCCAATACACCCTGCTCCATCCGCAGGGGGATGACGGTGCTGTCGGCAGGTCAAGGGGTAACCGAGGCTCAGCTGGCGACAGCCTTGGCCCTCTTCGAGCCCCTGGGCCGGGTCATGGACCTGGACGAGAAGCACATGGATGCCGTCACCGGCCTCAGCGCCAGCGGACCGGCCTTCATGTTCGTCATCCTGGAATCCTTGGCGGAGGGCGGCGTCCAGTGTGGTCTGCCCCGTGCCGTGGCCCTGGAACTGGCCGCCCAGATGACCCTAGGGGCGGCCTCCATGGTGCTGGAGACCGGCCGACACCCCGCCGCCCTCAAGGATGAGGTCACCACGCCCGCCGGCTGCACCATCGCCGGCCTGATGGTTCTGGAGGACGGCCGCATCCGCTCCGTCGTCGCCCGGGGCATCGAGCGCGCCACCCAGGTGGCGGGGGGGCTGGGCTGAGCATTACCTGAAAGCGGTAGCACCGGGTATCTTGGAGGTTTGCATCCTGTGAGCCCTGATGTCTGCTGAACTGCCCATTCCTGAATCCAAGAACCTCCACTTCATTGAGGAGATCGTCGAGGCGGATCGCGCCTCGGGCAAGCACGGGGGCAGGGTGCTCACGCGCTTTCCGCCGGAACCCAACGGCTATCTGCACATCGGCCACGCCAAGAGCATCTGCCTGAACTTCGGCCTGGCGAAGGCCTATGGTGGCGCCACCAATCTGCGTTTTGACGACACAAATCCCGTGAAGGAGGACGTCGAGTACGTGGATTCCATCCGTGAGGATGTGCAGTGGCTGGGCTTTCAGTGGAAGGCGGAGCACTACGCCTCAGACTACTTCCCCTTCATGTACGACTACGCGGAATACCTAATCCAGCAGGGCCAGGCCTACGTCTGCGACTTGACCGAGGCGGAGATCCGGGAATACCGTGGCAACTTCCACGCGCCCGGGAAGGAGAGCCCCTACCGGAGCCGTGCGCCAGGGGAGAACCTGGACCTGTTCCGGCGCATGAAGGCTGGCGAGTTTCCGGACGGCTCCCGGGTGCTGCGGGCCAAGATCGACATGCAGAGCGGCAACATGAACCTGCGGGATCCACTCATGTACCGCATCCGGCGGGCCCACCACCACCGCACCGGAGACATCTGGTGCATCTACCCCATGTACGACTATGCCCACGGCGTCTCTGAAGCCATCGAGACCATCACCCATTCCATCTGCACCCTGGAATTCGAGGACCATCGGCCCCTATATGACTGGTTTCTGGAACAGGACGTTGAGGGAAAGTTCTTCCAGCAACCCCTCCCGCGGCAGATCGAATTCGCCCGCCTGAACCTCACCTACACGGTGATGAGCAAGCGGCGGCTGCTTCAGCTGGTCCAGGAGGGCGTTGTGCGGGGCTGGGACGATCCCCGCATGCCCACCCTCTGCGGCCTGCGACGCCGGGGTTACACGCCCGAGGCTGTGCGCGCCTTCGCCGAAAAGGTGGGCGTGGCCAAACGGGACATGGTGGCCGATGTGGGCCTGCTGGAATTCTGCATCCGCGAGGATCTGGAAAAGCGGACCCCCCGTCGCATGGCCGTCCTGCGCCCGCTCAAGGTGGTCATCACCAACATGACCGAGGCCGAGGCCTTCGAAGTGGAGATGGCCGACCATCCGGATGATCCATCCATGGGCACGCGCAGGCTGCCTTTCACACGGGAACTCTTCATCGATCAGGACG
>CAIXHJ010000011.1 GCA_903919165.1 uncultured Holophagaceae bacterium | reverse complement strand
CCTCGGGACTCTTCGATAGAGCCTTTGTTGCTGGAACGATGGCATCGATTCTTCCGTTCCATCCCCCAGGTACCAGCCCCAGCCCCGCTCGATCCGGGCCCAGGCGCAAGCATTTCATCACTCCGCAGCCTTCTCTGGTGCCAGGTCAGAATGGGATGCAGCCGGTGTGTCCATTGGATACCCAGTCACCATTCCCGTACCGGGTCTCACCTCTACGGAAGGGAGTCGAGATAACCTTCGATCAGGGACTCTGTGGGCCAGTTTTCGGACTTGGATTTCATGTGGTCTAAAAACTTCTTCGCAGCGATTGGATTCGCAGACCGCAAATCTTTGAGGCATGGATAACTCTCAGCTAAGGTCCGCAAGACGGCCCCTTCGTCTTCATTGACTGACACAGGTCCACCCCTCGGCCATCCAATATGGCGATGTGAAGTAAGCCTGCTCCCGCTGCTGTCGATGCGTCCATAAATAAGAGAGCACTCCGGAAGATGGCCTCTTTGTGCCTGCGGTTGTCTAGGTGAACAGCTTCACCATGCGGATCATGCAACTCATCCCGAACGCCGAAACCCGAGCCAAAGTTCTAGCCCTGGCAGCGGCAAGGGGTGTTCCTGCTTTCGAGGATCGTGTCTGAACCGTCTTAGAGGCGCTGCTTAGAGCTCATAACGAAACCCCACGGCGTCGCGCGAGGAGTGCCGGGCGAGCCAGGCGAGGAACGCGAGTCGAAGCGTAGCGGGTACTACGCCCGACGAGCGTGACGCTGCATCGCGACGCCCGCCACCCCTCGCCCGGAGGGATGAAGCCGGTCGGGCGCCCCGCGGCGTCAGGTCCCTTGAACAACGAACCACGTTGCCCTGCGGGCCCTTCCTTGCATTGCATCCCGGCTGGCTTCATCGCGGCATCATCGGGTTTTGTCATGAGCTCTTAATGCACTGGCCCCGCCGCCTACTTCGGCCGAGGGAGTTTCCGTCCGGATTTGTGGGCCTTTTCGATGACTAGATAGAGCTCCTCGAACTCCTTCGTGAGCTTGTGGGAGGGGTCAAGGTCGATGAGTGGCCGCGAGGCGTGGTGGGACTCCCTCACTTTCACCGAAGCGGAGATGAAAGGCTTCAGGATCGGCAGCCCTTCCCCGACGAGTTCGTCCACCAACTGCTGTGGCAGGAGGGCCCGGGACTGGAACTGGTTCACGATGATGCCACCCACCTCAAGGTCCGGGTTGTGGTCCTCCTTGACCTCCCGGATATCCTCGAGAAGCGAGTACAACGCCCGGCGAGAGAACTCGTCACAGTCAAAGGGGATAAGGCACCGGTCCGCGGCGATCAGGGCGGAAAGCGTGAAGAACCCATGGCCGGGAGGCGTGTCGAGGAAGATGTTTGAGTATCCCTCCAGTTTCCCCAGGGCCCGCCTCAGGTTCATGATCTTGTGCTTGGCCTCGAGCTTGCCATGAATCGTGTCCAACACGGGGTTGGACGGCAGGATGTGAAGGTTCTTGAAAGGAGTGTCGTGGATCATCTCCAGGATTCCACGCGGGAACATGCTAAGGCTGAGGGACTCCTCGAAGAAGGTTCCCAGGTGCGGGTCTACGCTGTCGGCGGCGTCCTTCCCGAGCAAATACTGAGTCGTGTTGCCCTGGGGATCCAGGTCCACCACCAGCGTCTTCCGCCCCCGTTGCGCGGAGATGGCTGCCAGGTTGCAGACGATGGTGGATTTCCCGACTCCACCCTTCTGGTTGAAGACAACCCACTTCATGGCGACCTCCTGCGCTCCGTGGCCGGAGAAAAGAAGTTTATGACTCTTCCGGCCTGCCATGATTCCTATCTTGCGAAATCCTTCATCCGCCCATGGCATCCCGTATTCTCTCTGTGCTGGATGAAACGTGGTGATAGATCAAACCGCCATTTGATCTAAGGTCCTGGGCGAGTTCCGGGCTGACCTTGTGGCTCGGAAATTCTTCTGGGCTGCTCAACCTTCACGACATTTGCCGTCGAGGTATTCAGCGGCTACGTGCAGCATGCCAGTCATGTCCTTTGTTGCTATAGCAATCGTTTCTCATAGCAGCAAAATCGTAGCCCAGGCCGGAAGCCGAGCCCAATTTCGCCTGCCAACGAATATCCCAGCTTCGGGAATAGCCTCTGAGTCGCTTCGTTTTGTGTGTTTGTATCCACCCGCAGCACCCCGATCTCGCGCCCTCGAGCCACAACCTCTGCCTGAATCATCAAGGCCATCGCGACCCCCATTCCCTGGAAGGCAGGATCGACAGCCAGACGATGAACCACCACGGCTGGTTCAGACGTGTCCCATCCGACATCGGCATATTCGGGCTCTTGGTCCGTGGTGATTGCGGCAATTCCCGCGATCTGCCCTTCATCCTCCGCGACCCACAATTGCGCCTTGTCCACGTCACGCTCAAAGACCTCAGCGTTCGGGTAATCGGCGTCCCACTGGAAGTTGCCGTTCGCCATCATCAGTGGAACCACCCGGCGAACGAGCGCCATCACTGCACCCACATCCTCGAAGGTCCCTTGCCGCACCCGCATGGCATCTCCTTCCTCGTGCTCCGGGCGTCGAGCCAATCCGCAAGCAGGTTCAGTTCTTCCAGGGCTGGATTCACCCTGTCATACCGCCAGGCTTGAT
>CAIXHJ010000010.1 GCA_903919165.1 uncultured Holophagaceae bacterium | reverse complement strand
GCTTCGGCCCCCGCCTCCAGGAGGGGCCACCAGGCGTCGATGGCCCGCCGCGCATCCACCCGCGCCGCCTCCACAGCGTTCAGGTGGAAGCGGAGGGCGCCGCAGCATCCGGTGCCCGGGGCGTCCACCAGTGTGATGCCCAGCCGGTCGAGCACCCGGGCCGCCGCGGCGTTGATGTTGGGGTACATCGAGGGCTGCACGCAGCCGGCAAGCTCGATCATCTTCCGGTCGTGGACGGCCTGGGGGCGGGTCCCTGCCCCTGTCCTCGGAGGCACCTTGGCCTGAAGGATGTACGGGAGGAGGGGGCGCAACATCCGGCCCAAGGTCATGGCCGCGCCAAAGAGGGCGGCGCGGGGAAGCGCGGTCTTCAGGACGCTCCTCAGCGCCCGGTCCCGCCCTCTGCGCGGCACCTTCGCCTCCACCACCTCGCGTCCGATATCCAGCAGTCGTGAATAGTGCACCCCTGAGGGGCAGGTGGTCTCGCAGGACCGGCAGTTCAGGCAGCGGTCCAGGTGCAGTCGGGTGTTGACCGTGGGCTCGTCGCCTTCCAGCGCCTGCTTGATGAGGTAAATGCGGCCCCGGGGCCCATCCAGCTCGTCCCCCAGCAGCTGGTAGGTGGGGCAGGTGGCGTTGCAGAACCCGCAGTGCACACAGGCGCGCAGGATGGCCTCGGCCTCCTGCCCAGCCTTGGTGCCCTTGATGAAATCCGCAAGGTGGGTTTCCATCAGAGATCCGGGAGCAGGCGTCCGCGGTTGAAGACGCCATGGGGATCGAAGGCGTCTTTCAGGCGCCGGTGGATCGCCGTCAGGGGCCCCGGAAGGGCTGTGAAGACGCCCGTTGCCCGGTCGCCCCCGCGGAACAGGGTGGCGTGGCCGCCGGCCCTGCGCGCCAGATCGCGCAGCACCGCTGGATCATGGTCACCCCGCAGCCAGCGTTGTGCTCCTCCCCATTCGAGGAGTGTCTTCTCCGGCAGGTCCAGCGGTGGCGTGGTGGACGGCACGGAGAGGCGCCACAGGGGCGCGTCTCCCGCGAAGAAGAGAAGCCCTTGTTCTCTCAGTGACACCCAGTGGGTGGTGGCCTCCACATCGGCCACCCGTTCGCCACCCAGGGTTTTGCAGGCGCTTCGCACGGCCGCTTCGGCGCCCGCGAGCCGCACCACCAGCACCTGGTTCTCCCAGCTGGTGGCGGTCACCGGCAGGGGTTGTCCCGCCCAGCGGTTCATGGACTCCAGAGCCTTCTCCTGGGGCAGCTGGAACCGCAGGGTGGCCTGGGCCACGGGAACCGGCAGCACCTTGATGGACACTTCCAGGATCAGGCCGAGGGTGCCCAGGCTGCCGGCCATCAGGCGGGACACGTCGAAGCCGGCGACATTCTTCATCACCTGGCCGCCGAAAGTCAGCACCCGCCCTTCCCCATCCAGGATCTTCGCGCCCAGCACGAAGTCGCGCACGGCCCCGTGACTCGCCCGGCCCGGCCCCGACAATCCGGCGGCCATGGCCCCACCGAGGGTGGCGGGACCGCCGAAACCGGGTGGTTCGAAGGCCATCCACTGGCCGCGCCCCGCCAGGACCGAGTCCAGTTCCGCCAATGGGGTGCCAGCCCGGGCCGTCAGGACCAGCTCCGTGGGTTCGTAGCTGACGATGCCGCGGTATCCGCCCACATCCAGCGCTTCCCCGGCCAGGGGCCCACCGTAGAAGTCCTTGCTGCCGCCGCCGCGGATGCAGAGGGGCGCGCGGTTCAGGATGCGTTCCCGGAACGCCTCGATGCTCACAGGCGCTCCAGTTCGGGGAATTTCAGCTCTCCGCGGTGGACGTGCATGCGCCCCATCTCGGCGCAGCGGTGGAGGGATGGGATGGCCTTGATGGGATTCAGCAGTCCCGGCGGATCGAAGGCGCGCTTGATCGCATGGAACGCCTTCAATTCGTCGGTGGTGAACTGTTCGCACATGGAGTTGATCTTTTCGAACCCCACGCCGTGCTCGCCGGTGATGGTCCCGCCCAGCGCCACAGACAGCCGGAGAATCTCGGCGCCGAAGGCCTCGGTGCGCTCCAGTTCACCGGCCACATTGGCATCGTACAGGATCAGGGGATGCAGGTTGCCGTCACCGGCATGGAAGACATTGATGCAGCGGAGACCGTACTTCCCTTCCATGGCGGAGATGGCGGTCAGCATGTCGCCAAGCCCCTTCCTGGGGATCGTGCCGTCCATGCAGTAGTAGTCGGGAGAGATGCGCCCGGCGGAGGGGAAGGCCGCCTTGCGCCCGGCCCAGAACCGGATCCGCTCCGCCTCGTCCCGGGACACCCGCACGCCCGTGGCGCCGCTACGTTCCAGCACGGCGCGCATGCGGGCGATTTCCTCAGCCACTTCCTGGGCCGTGCCATCGGACTCGCAGAGCAGGATGGCCTTGGCCTCGAGGTCGTATCCCGCATGGACGAAGGGCTCCACGGCGGCCGTGGCGCCCTGGTCCATCATCTCCAGGCCCGCCGGAATGCTGCCCGCGGCGATCACCGCCGCCACCGCTTCGCCCGCCTTCCTCACATCGTCGAAACTGGCCATGATGACCTGAGCCGCCTGCGGCTTGGGGGTGAGCCTGACGGTCACTTCGGTCACGACGCCGAGGAGCCCCTCGGATCCGATGATCAATGCCAGCAGATCGTAGCCGGGTGAATCCAGCGCGTGGCTGCCGATCTCCAGGACTTCGCCCTCGATGGTCAGGACCCGCAGGCGCAGCACGTTGTGCATGGTCAGGCCGTACTTGAGGCAGTGGACGCCGCCGGAGTTCTCCGCCACGTTCCCGCCGATGGTGCAGGCGATCTGCGAACTGGGATCGGGCGCGTAGTACAGGCCATAGGGGGCGGCAGCCTCGGAGATGGCTAGGTTCCTCACACCCGTCTGCACCACGGCCACCCGGGCTACCGGGTCCATTTTTAGGATGCGGTTGAGCTTTGCCAGGCTCAGCAGCACGCCCTGGGGGTGGGGCATGGAACCGGCCGAGAGCCCCGTGCCGGCCCCGCGCGGCACGATGGGAACGCCCGCCCGATGGCACGCGGCCAGGATGGCCACCACCTGCCGTTC
>CAIXHJ010000009.1 GCA_903919165.1 uncultured Holophagaceae bacterium | reverse complement strand
GACAGAGATGGTGCGCGTTCTACGTCCCGGAGGCCTTCTTTCAGTCGGCGCCCACGGGCCCGAGCATTATTGGGAAGCATGTGACGCCTCATTCAGGGTAATCAACAAGCGGCATGTACTCGGCTACCGTCTGGAATTTTGGCCTCGAAAGGAAGAAGAGGTCTGGCGACTCCTGGCGGAAGCCGGCCTCGTCGACATCCATACCAGCAGACTCACTTGGCATAACACTTTCAAGACCGGGGGTGAAGCCTATGACTTCTTTGCCGCTATCTCCTCCAACTGGTGGTATGCCAAGGTCCCGCCGATCAAGAGGGAAAAGGAAACGAGGAAAACACGCGACTTCTTCGAGCGCAAGGGAATCGTGAAAATTACAGATGACATCATCATTGCTTATGGGCGGAAGCTATGATGTTACAGATGTCCTCTGCTCTTCAGCCTCTGATGAAACCCATACCCAGGCGCTGCACTCGGACACGCACCGCACCCCGTCGCATGCAGGCGAGCTTTGGTCCTTAGGAGGCACCATGACAATTGCCAAAGGCATTCTCTTTTCGGTAGTCGCTCTGGTCGTAGGCGGCCTCGCTGGAGCTTGGCTGGGCCGCAGCAACATGGGCAAGGGCGAACGAAAACGAGAAGCCATCAATACCTATGCCACGACTCTATTTCTCAGTGAACAAATCGAATTGTTGAATCGATCCGATGTCGAGAAGGCAAAGGTCAACTTGAATCATCAACTCGCCATCTATGCATTGAAGGCAGAATCCCTCGCCAAAAAGGAGGACGATGCCGGGTTCATTGCCAAGAAGGCTCTGAAAATGGTGGCCAACCAGAGAACCACCCCGGCATATCTCGAAGAGGAAAAGGCGGTCAAACTGCTCTCTGAAACGCCCATCGATCCTGTGATTACTCGATAGAAACAAATGAATCCGTTTCAGCGCCCAACCTCTAGCTCAACTCGGCCACCGCCCGCATTGTCTTCCGCTCTTTCTCTTCTTCTCGCTTCCTCGGCTCCGCTCGTCGCCTCTGCGCAGGCGGGGCCGGTTTGCTTCATCCGTTAGACCGCACCTGGAGCCCGCCATGCTGAAGGTTTTTGTTGCAGAACATCAGGCGCAGGCACACCTCGTAGAAGATCTCCTTCGTTCGAATGGAATTGACGCCCATGTGGTGGGGGAATCCCTCCTCAACACGATCCCTGGGCCTTCAGTCATTCCTGGCACTGCCCCAGAGGTGTGGATATTGAACTCCGATCAAGCAGAGCCTGCTTTGGAACTGATTCGACGGTTTTCAACGGGTGAGCCCCTTCCTGAATCTTCCGGCCCTTCCTGGCAGTGTCCAAGGTGCAGCGAAACCCTTGAATCACAGTTCTCGGAGTGTTGGAAATGCGGTACTGCAAGGCCCCGCCCCACCTCGCCGGTCTAACCCCGCGTTCATCCCGAGCCCAGGCGCAAGCGCCCGGTCCGCTTAACTTCTACCGTCAGGCCTTCCATCATGTCTTTCAATTCTGAAACTTCCGGCTCCAAAGTTCTTGATTGGTCTCTCACAATCGGAGGATGTATTTGCCTTGCCATCGGGGCCCTCGTCCTGGTGAAGAGCCGGCAGCCGCTCATTCCTCGCAGTTTCATGTTGTTGATGTCTGTTTCCATACTGGCCATGGGTATTGGAAATTTATTACAACCTCGGCACTCGCTCCCTTCTTCCAGGTTCAAATTCATCGCAAAGGTTTTTCTCGGTTTTGCCATTTTTTCTTTCAGTTGGGCTTTATCCCATTCATGACTATCTGCCTAACCCCCGTTCGACCGGGGCCCGTCCCAGGCGCCTGGTCCGGTCGTTCACTTCCGTCAAGCACTATCCATACCATCCATTGCATCGAGGACCCTGGCTACGAACACCGGCCGTCATGGAAGGGAGCGAATCGTGGTCATGCGCATGATCAGGCTGGGCAGCCCACGGGTGGAAGGCGAGGGCATACGCATCGGAACGGTTCGCCGTCCGCCGCGCGGCGTGCCCAGGACCGAGTTCGCCTCCCAGGACTGGTACGACGTTTGGTTTCCCAACCTGGCACCGAGTCCCCAAACGATGAAGCTAGGCCAGGAGGCCAAGACGCCCGCGCAGTGGACCGCCTTCACCAGGAAGTACAGGGCTGAAATGGCGACGCCTGAGAACTGCCGCGTCATCGAGCTGCTAGCCACGCTGTCCCACCAAAGCAACTTCTCGCTGGGCTGCTATTGCGAGAACGAAGCGCACTGCCATCGTTCGGTTCTGCGCGAACTTCTGACCGACAAGGGCGCCAAAATGGAATCCGCCTAGGCGGCCGGTCCGGCTTATCTCTTCCCCTAGGCTGCGGAGATGGATCCGTTCAGAGATGACATGACCAAGAAGCTCTTCTGGGAAACCCCCTACAAGAAGACCCACGACACGACCGTTGCCTCGATCCATGGTCCAGACATCACAGTGCCGTCAACCATCTTCTACGCGTTCTCTGGTGGCCAGGAAAGCGACCAGGGTTCCATCGGTGGATACCCCGTTCTCTCAGCGCGGAAGGAGGGGCTGGAGATCGTCTACACGCTCCCTGAAAATCATGGGCTCAGGGTCGGTGCACCCGTGCGGATGGACATCGATTGGGTGAGAAGGTATCGACTGATGCGCCTTCATTTCGCGGCGGAACTGGTACTCGAGCTCTTCTACAGATCATTGAATGGCGTGGCCAAAGTGGGCGCACATATCGCCCAGGAGAAGGCGCGAATCGATTTCGCCTGGCCGGAGAGCGTCTCGCCCATGCTCCCGACCATCGCGGCGGAGGCGAATGACATCATCGAGGCGAATCTGGAGATAAAAAGCGCCTTCGAAGATGAACCAACCGAACGCCGTTACTGGGAGATCGATGGATTCTCCCGTGTGCCGTGTGGAGGCACGCACCTCCGACGAACGGGCGAAGTGGGTCCGATCAGGCTGAAGCGGAATAACATCGGTCGCGGCAAGGAGCGTGTCGAAATTTATCTACGGTCATGAAGTATATTTGGAGTACACCCTTTTCACAGCGCAAACCCTCAGAGGCATCCATGGGAATCAATGACTACATCATCCTCCTGGTCATCGCCTTTTTTTGCCTTGTACTGTATTCAGTTCAGAAGGATGAAAAACGAAAATCGAATCTAAGGCAGAAATCCCTTCCCCATCCCATCGAGCGACGGAAACGGGAAAGACGCAGTAAAAGCATGCATTCGTACCTGGCCTGGGTCATACGTTCTCAGTGGTCAAAACTCACCAAATGAACCCCCCGGGGCCCGTCATGAGATGGCCTTCCCGCAGGAGCATGTTTCGTGTCCATCGAACTCTGGCTGGCCTTCATCGCCACCTCTGCAGTCCTGCTCATCATTCCAGGACCGACCGTCCTCACCGTCATCAGCTACTCTGTGGCGCAGGGACGGCGCGCGATTGGTCCGCTTGTGGCCGCCGTGGCACTTGGGGATTCAACCGCCCTCTTCCTTTCCCTTCTTGGCCTGGGTGCCCTGTTGGCAGCGGCGGCATTCTGGTTCACGGTCATCAAGCTGGCGGGTGGCCTCTACCTGCTCTACCTTGGCGTCAGACTGTTGCGGACCGGCATCTCTTCCACGGGGCTGGTTGCGCCGACAGCCCCGAGTTCGCTCTGGAGATTGTTCGCCAACACCTATCTGGTCACCGCCCTCAACCCAAAAGGAATCGTGTTTTTTGTGGCGTTCCTGCCCCAATTCATCAACCCCAGAACCAATGCCACCACCCAGCTCTGGGTGCTTGCGATCACATTCGTGATCATGGCCACGCTCAATGCGACGCTCTATGCGGTGTTCGCGAGTTCCGCCTGCAGAATGTTGGCCTCGCCCCGCGCACAGCGGGGCTTCAACATCCTAGGTGGTTCCCTGCTTTCAGCGGCGGGTGTATGGGCGCTGCTCGCCAGGCGTCAGGCATGAATGCAGTGACTTCTTTTTTGGGAAAGCCAATCGAGACCAGACCAACCCCTCCTTCTGCCCGTCTTCGGCGAAACCATTCACCAACCAGGAGTGTCCATGAAGACCATTGGCCTCATCGGCGGCATGAGCTGGGAGTCGACGCTTCAGTACTACCGCGTGATCAACGAGACGATCAAGGATCGCCTCGGTGGGCTGCATTCAGCGAAGATCATTCTGTACAGCGTCGACTTCCATGACATCGAACGACTGCAGCAGGCCGGCGATTGGGAGGCTGCCGGCGCCCTGTTGGCCGGAGCGGCCCGTTCGCTGGAAGGGGCAGGCTCGGACTTCCTGGTGTTGTGCACGAACACCCTGCACAAGGTGGCCCCCCGCATCGAGGCGGCGGTCGCCATCCCGCTGTTGCACATCGCCGATCCCACCGCAGGGGAAATCAAACGGGCCGGGTATTCCAAAGTTGGCCTGCTTGGCACGCGATTCACGATGGAACAGGCTTTCTACCGTGAGCGACTGAGCGAGCGTCATGGGCTTCAAGTGATCATTCCGGACGCGGAAGACCGTCACGCAATCCACCGCATCATCTTCGAAGAGCTGTGCCTCGGGTCCACCTTGCCCGAGTCGCGCAGCGCGTGTCGAAGCATCATGGGAAGGTTGGCATCCCAAGGCGCTGAGGCCATCATCCTCGGCTGCACAGAGATCTCCCTGCTGGTCACCCAGCAGGACTCCGAAGTGCCCCTGTTCGACACCACGACCCTGCACGCGCGGGCGGCAGCCGAACAGGCGCTTGCAGCTACTCCTTAGCAAGTTCTCTAGGCGTGGAAAACGGGCCAAGTCCATCCGTCTACCAGCGGGTACTGTTGTTCAAACGCGACCTCCGGAGGTTCTCCATGTCCGTCAACCCCCTCGCAAGCTGGCACCAACTTGTGCAAGACCGAAACCCGGAGGGCCTTGCCTCACTGCTCTCGGATGAGGTCGTCTTCCACTCTCCGGTAGTGCATACGCCACAGATCGGAAAGGCGATCACCACGCACTATCTCACTGCGGCCTTCCATGTCTTTTTCAACGAGACCTTCCGCTATACGCGCGAGGTCGCAGGCGCTCGCGACGCTGTGCTGGAGTTCCAGGTCGAGATCGACGGCATCAGCGTGAACGGTGTGGACATGATCAGCTGGGACGCCGACGGGAAGATCGTGGAGTTCAAGGTGATGATCCGCCCGCTGAAGGCGATCCGGCTGATCCACGAGAAAATGGCCGCGATGCTGCAGGCGGGCCGGTAGCTCATCACCCGTTTGAAACCTCTTGCCACCCGGGCCTCGCTGCGCCATGGTTCCACCAGCCGTCCAGCCGATGGGGAACCCGACATGGCCGAGACCCATACCGATCCAATCCTCTGGCTTCCCCAGGTGGAGGACCACGACTATCCCGCCGCCGAATCCTACCTCTGCCTCCTGTACACCGAGGACCGGGTGGCAGGGATGGTGGACCGCCTCAGGGCCGCGCCCATCGTCCAGTTCAAGGCCAAGGACATCTTCCGGGCCTCCCAGTTGTCATTGCTGGGCGTGAGCAACTCCCACGTGGACAAAGACCAACAGAAGATCAAGAAGGGGCAGCCGCTGTCGCCCCTCCTGCTGGTCCGCGACGAGCTGACCGGGAAGGTCATCATCGCAGACGGCTACCACCGCCTCTGCGCCGTGTACGGGGTCGACGAGGATGCCCTGATCCCCTGCAAGATCATCTGAAGGACCCTCCCGCGGAACCACCATGACCGATCCCTTCCTGGCGCGGATTCGCGCCCTTGCCGATGCGGACCTGCTCCAGTACCTACAGCACTTCCGGGACTATCGCGCCGAGGCGGTGGAGGCGGCCCTGGCGGAGCTGGACCGGCGGGACCTGGATTTGCCCGACGAGGAACGGGCGCGAATCATGGAAGGCCTTGGACAGCGCCATGCGGCCGTGCAGGCGCGGCTGAACCGCAGCTTCGTCACGGGCCTCGGGAGCACCCTCGAAACGCGCCTGGCCCGCATCCGCCAGGTCTCCGCTGGCATCCTCGCAGCAGGCCTTGGCGCTGCCCTGGCCATCTACCTTCTCGCCTCCCCCAGCGGGGCCAATCCCCTGGGGTTCGAGCCGGAGGACAGCAAGAAGTACCTGCGCGACTTGGAGGTCTACGGCGGGAAGGTGAACGTGCTGGCCACCCAGATCAGAGGCGCCTGGAATGGCCTTTGGCACGGACGCAACCTTGCGTTCACAGTGGGCAGTTTCACGATCCTCCTGGCCTTCGCCTTCTGGTTCATCAGCACCCGGCGCGCCCGGGATCTCGACGCTTGGGGTCGATGAAGCAGGCCCGTGCCGCAGCGGCCAGCTAAGCTTTCACGGGGGAGGAACCCATGACCCAGGCTCTGCTGCTCGTGGACATCCAGAACGACTACTTCCCCGGCGGGGCCATGGAGCTGGTGGGCAGCCCCGAGGCCGGGATCCAGGCCCGAACATTGCTGCAGGCCTTCAGGAAGACCAGTCGGAGCGTCGTCCACATCCAGCACATCGCAGCCCGGCCCGGCGCCACCTTCTTCCTGCCGGACACGCCAGGAGCCGAGATCCACCCTAGCGTGACGCCGCTGCCGGGCGAGGCCTTGTTCCAGAAACACTTCCCCAACTGCTTCCGGGAGACGCCGCTGCTGGAGCACCTGCGGGGGCTGGGGATCACGCAACTGGTCGTCGCAGGCATGATGACCCACATGTGCATCGACACCACCGTGCGGGCGGCCTTCGATCTCGGCTTCCAGTGCCAGCTGGCCCAGGATGCCTGCGCCACCCGGGATCTCACACGGAATGGCCTGACGGTGCCAGCGTCGCAGGTGCAGGCGGCCTTCCTCGCGGCCCTGGACGGCACCTTCGCCAAGGTCCTGTCCGTCCAGGATCTCTTTTCCCAACTCTGATCCAGGACCTATCCGAGCACGAAGGCCCCCTTCATCGGACACTGGTGCCATGCCCGCCCCACCCGGACGCCCTCCCAGGACACCGCCCACCAAGCCGGGCCTGCATCCGCGCAACCGGCACGCCGGGGTCTACGACTTCCAGACCCTGTTGAAGGCCAGTCCGGACCTGGGGCCCTTCGTGCTGCGGGCCCGGCACGGCGGCCCTTCCATCGACTTCGCGGATCCGGCGGCGGTGAAGGCGCTGAACCGCGCGCTTCTGGTGGAGGCCTACGGCATCCGTGGCTGGGACCTCCCGCCTGGATACCTTTGCCCGCCCATTCCCGGGCGGGCGGACTATGTGCATCACCTCGCCGACCTCCTGGCGGCGGATGCGGACGGTGCCATCCCGCGAGGCACGAGGATCCGCGTGCTGGATGTGGGCCTGGGTGCCAGCGCCATCTATCCGCTCATCGGACACCGGGAGTATGGATGGTCCTTCGTGGGATCGGAATTCGACGCAGTCGCGCTTGATGCGGCGGCGCGCATCCTTGCGGCGAATCCCGGCTTGGGACAGGCCATCCTGCTGCGGCGGCAGACGGATCCGAACGCGGTCTTCAGAGGCGTGGTCGAGGCCGGTGAGCGCTTCGACCTGACGCTCTGCAATCCACCCTTCCACGGGTCCATGAAAGCAGTCCGCGCTGCTGCCCAGGCGAAGTGGCAGAAACTGGGACGTGGGTCCGATCGCCCCCTGCGCAACTTCGGGGGCCAGGACGTGGAGCTCTGGTGCGAAGGCGGCGAGGCGGGCTTCATCCGCCGCATGATCGCGGAGAGTGTCGACCTGCGCGATCGGGTCCGCTGGTTCACCACCCTGGTCTCCAGCTCCGCCTCCCTGCCCGCCGTGCACCGCGCCCTTCGGCAGGTGGAAGCCCGGGACATCCGCACGGTGGCCATGGCCCAGGGCCAGAAGCAGAGCCGCTTCGTGGCCTGGACTTTCCTTGAGGCCGAGGCGCGCCGATCCTTCAGCTCCAAAGCTTAGTGGGGCGCGCGCTGTCCCTGGGCCGGGGCTTGGTCGGCATGGCTGCTATGCCGATGAAAGACAAACATCAGCCGCAGATGGGCGCAGATAAAACAATCTCCTTCATCTGCGACATCTGCAGTTAAAATTCAAAAGACCGACCAGCCGGTGCGGGTGGTGAAGCGGTCCAGGGCCTCGACGCCGGCCACACTGTTGCCGTGGGGATCGAGGGCGGGACTCCACACGCAGAGGACGCCGCGCTCGGGCAGCACCGCGAGGATCCCGCCGCCTACACCGCTCTTGCCGGGCAGGCCCACGCGGTAGGCGAAGTCGCCGGCGGCGTCATAGGTGCCGCAGGTGAGCATGATCGAATTGATGCGCTTGGACTCGCTGCGGGTCAGCAG
>CAIXHJ010000008.1 GCA_903919165.1 uncultured Holophagaceae bacterium | reverse complement strand
GGGACAAAGGGGGTTGACCAGGCATTGTTCTGTGGTTTCCGCTAACAGGCCGGGGAGCACTCAGGGCCGTGGGGGGTGTCCCAGCGCCAATTCGGCCTCGTTGGCCTCCCCCACGGGGTGCGTGCTAATATATACCGACAGACTGGGCAGAAGCGACAAGGAGGTAGTATCAAACGTGGCTAAGAAGACCATTGCGCAACTCTTCGACTTGAGCGGGAAGGGGGCTATCGTCACCGGCGGTGGCATGGGCATAGGCAGGGCCATCGTCACCCGTCTGGCCGAGGCGGGCGCTGCGGTGATGATTGCCGATATCGATCTTGAGGCGGCCGGCAAGGTAGCACAAAGGATCAAAGAGAAAGGTGGCAAGGCAGAAGCCATTCGGGCTGACACCCGCAGCTTGGCCGATGCCGCGAAGGTGGCAGAAGCCACGGTGCAGGCCTTCGGGAGTCTGGACATCCTGGTCAACAACGCCGGCATATACCCCATCTCCAACGCCCTGGAGACTACCGAGGAGCTATGGGACCGGACGCTGGATATCAACCTCAAGGGCACTTTCTTCTTCTCCCAGGCCGCGGCGCGGGAAATGGTGAAGGCCAAGCACGGCGGGAGGATCATCAATATGGCCTCGATAGACGCGGTGCACCCCATGGGCCAGGTATCGCACTACAACGCCTCCAAGGGAGGCGTCCTTTCTCTCACCAAGGCGCTGGCTCTGGAGTGGGCGCCTCATGGAATCATCGTCAATGCGGTTGCGCCGGGCAGCATCTGGACTCCAGGTTCAGAAAAGATCAGGGTACAACAGGAAGCCGCCGGCAAGGATCCACTGGAAATGCTCAAGAAGTTCCAGACCCGCTGGCCCCTGGGCCGACCTGGAGAGCCGGACGACATTGCCAAGGTGGTACTGTTCTATGCCAGCGAGGCCGTGAACTACGTGACCGGCACCATGCTGGTCGTGGATGGGGGATACCTGCTCTCGTAGGCCAGGCTCTGCAGACATTCAAAGGGGGCCACTGCGCAGTGGCCCCCTTTTCTCATGCCTCACTCGTTGGGGCAATAGAGCCACTCCGCCACCTGGCGCTCGTTCTTCGAGTGGTTGTTGTAGTAGAACTGCCCGAACAGTGGATCGACCTTGGCGATGTCATCCCAGCGCCAGGGCGGCGGCACGCACTGCGGGCACCAGTGCCCGGACTTGACCAGCCTCGGAGAAGCCTCGAATTCGTGCCCGAAGCCGCATTTCCACTTCAGCTTCGTCTTCAGGTCATGGAACGTCGTGGACAGGCACTGGCCTCCCCTTGATTCAGCGAACTCCTTCATGTAGGCAATGGTGTACCTGGCCGGTTCGATCTCCTTGGGCCGCGGCGCTTCCGAACCCCGCACGCACTGGTAGTGGTCCCAGTCGGGTATCTTCTCCCATGCCTCGCGTGAGCCGTAGAAAGCCTTGATCTTCTCCACATCGTTGTTCTCCATCCACTTCATGGTCTCCGCCATGCTCTTGAGAAACTCCCGTATGGCGGACCGCGGGAGCTCCTGGATCTTCTTCTTGAAGGACTCGGACATGGCGTTCAACACGTCCCGGTAATGGTCGTCCAGGGTGTGCCTCCAGTGTCCGAGGTAACTGTTCAGGACATGGCTGTCGTCGTACCAGCAGCAGTGGAAGTTCCTCAGGCCAAACCAGTTGACGTCCATCAGGCCTTCGACACCTCCCAGCCCCTGCATCTTCAGCATGTTCGACAGGTAATCCAGGAAGACCACCCGGCAGGCTGGCCCGCCG
>CAIXHJ010000007.1 GCA_903919165.1 uncultured Holophagaceae bacterium | reverse complement strand
TGATGAGGGGCAGTTCCTTGATCTGTCCGTCCTTGATGGTGCTGAACAGATTCTCCAGGGTGACGCGCTGTTTGAGGTGGGCCGTCTGCCTGGCCTTCTCCTGGCGGAACGTCGTGATGGTGCGGGCCTTTCCCTCGTCCTCGACCACCTGGAAGTTGTCGCCGGCGCTGGGGACATCTTCGAAACCGAGGATCTGCACGGCGCTGGATGGGCCCGCTTCGGTAACCTTTCGGCCCAGGTCGTCGAACATGGCCCGGACCCGCCCCATGGTGGCGCCGGCCACGAAGATGTCGCCGGCCTTCAGCGTACCGCGCTGCACGAGCACCGTGGCCACGGGGCCTCGACCGCGGTCGAGCCGGCCCTCAATGATGGACCCGGCCGCTGGGCAGTCATAGACGGCCTTCAGTTCCTTCATGTCCGCCACCAGGAGGATGGTCTCCAGCAGCTCATTGAGGCCCTGCTGGGTCTTGGCGCTCACGAGGACGGCGGGCACATCGCCACCGTAGGCTTCGGTCTGGACGCTGTGTTGAAGCAGGCCCTGCTGGACCTTGTCCGGATTCGCGCCGGGCTTGTCGATCTTGTTGATCGCGACCAACAGTGGCACATCCGCAGCCTTGGCGTGGTTGATGGATTCCACGGTCTGGGGCATGACGCCATCGTCGGCAGCCACCACCAGGATTGCGATGTCCGTGACCTTGGCGCCGCGGGCGCGCATCTTGGTGAAGGCCTCATGGCCCGGAGTGTCGAGGAAGACCACCTGCCGCATCTCGCCGGTGTTGGGATCCTTCACGTCCACGTGATAGGCACCCACGTGCTGAGTGATGCCACCGGCTTCCCCAGCCGCCACCTTGGTCTTGCGGATGGCATCGAGCAGCGAGGTCTTGCCGTGGTCGACGTGGCCCATGATGGTGACGACAGGGGGACGGGGCAGCTTCTCACCTTGCACCTCGCCGGACTCGTCCGCCATGATCTGGACGTCTTCCTCGAAGGTGACGATGTCAGCCAGGAAGCCGAACTCGCGGGCGATGTCCTTGGCCATTTCAGTGTCGAGGGGCTGGTTGATGGTGGCGAAGATGCCTCGGTGGAGCAGCTTTGCGACCACATCCTTGGCGGGTCGGCTGCACTTTTCAGCGAGCTCCTTGACGGTCACGCCTTCAGAAAGCATGACGATGCCAATCTCGTCCTCGATGTATTCAGTGGCCACCTGCTGGGCACGAGACCTGGGCTGGCGGAGCTTCAGGTCAAGTTCTTCTTCTTTGCTCCGGACATAACCGCCCTTCTTCTTCTTGCCTCCTTGATGGAGGCCGCGGCCAGGGCCCTTCTGGCTATTTGGATCGATGGGGCCCGTGGCGGGAATGGATGGACCGCGACCGGGACCGCCTGGACGGGACCCCATGCCAGGACGACCGGGCCCGCCGGGACGTCCGCCGGGACCGCCTGGACGTGTGCCGGGACCACCGGGGCGTCCGCTTAGTCCGCCAGGCCCGCCGGGGCGTCCACCAGGACCGCTGGGCCGCGCACCGCCCGGAGGACGAGCCTGGGGTAGCTGTATGTAGCGGGCAGGTTCATGGGACCGCGGGGCCGGGACGGGAGCATCCGATGTCTTGATGCGGCTGAAGCCCTGGTCGGTTCGCATCTCCGTGATGGCGGGCGGAATGTAGGGTCGCCGATTGGGCGACGTGGACGCGGAGGGTTCGTGTCGCACCTCGCCGCGACCGGTGTTTGTCGCCATCTGGAGAACAGCCTTCTCCTTCTGCGGCATGCCGGAACGCTGGACGTGGCTTGGTGACTGGCCGGGACGCTGGACGATGGGCCGTGCGCCGGCCTCGGGACGGGGGCCGGAGGCCGCCGTCGGGTTCGGGCCGGGGCCGGGGCCAGAGGTCTCGGCCGGGCGCTGGGGCGCTGGACTCGAGGGACGGGCCGGAGGCAGTTGGATGTAACGGGCGGGCTTGTCTTCACGGGAGGCGGGCGCAGGCGAAGCCGTGGCGACCTTGAGCCTGGAGAAGGCCTCCTGGGGGGGCTCGGGAGGTGCAGGGGTCAAGGCCTTCACAGGCGCAACGGCGGTCGGATGTTCGATCACGGGGGGCTTTGGTGCCGCAGGCTCGGAGGGGGTCTGAGGAGCCTCGAGTGCGGTGACCTTTTTCTCCTGAACCGGCTCTGCCGGAGCTTCGGGTTCAAGCTTCGGCTCAGCCTTCTTGACCAGCACGGCAGGCGTGGGCTTGGGGGCCTCTGGCCGGGGCCCGGCTTTGACTTCAGCCTTGGATTCCCCAGGGGAGGCAGCGGGGGTGGAACCCTTGACTACCCGCACAGCAGTGGAAGGCTTGTGCAGGGCAAGGGGAGGAGCCTCATGTGCCCCCTTGATCTTGCCCTGGAAAGTTCGGCGTAGCTGGTCCGCCTGATCATCGGTGAGGTTGGAGCTGTGGCTCTTCCCTTGAAGGCCCAGACGCTTCTCGCAGGCCTCGAGGACCTCCTGATTGGCGACTCCGAGTTCTTTGGCGAGTTGGTTGATGCGCAGCATGTAAGCGGACTACCTCGGCCTGTGTGTGGGAAACGGGAAGGGCTGCAGGACTACAGCCTACTCCCCGAAGTGAGCCTGTACGGCATCGATGAGACGGAAGACCAGATCCTGGTCCATGCCTTCCACCTGCATGAGCTGCTCGGCGGTGACAGTGTAAAGGGATTTGGCGTCGGGATAACCTGCATGGGCCAAACGGTCGGCGAGGACGGCATCCAGCCCCTCCACCTGGAGTGTGTCCAGGAGGGTGGATGCAGGGACTTCTTCAATCGGGGTGGGCTCGGGGCTGGCCGCGGGAAGTACCAGGCCCATGGCGACTTCGGCCTCGCGCCGCTTGTCGGTCTCGCTGCGGACATCGATGTTCCAGCCCGTGAGTTTGGCGGCGAGGCGGACATTCTGGCCCCGCTTGCCGATGGCGATGCTGAGCTGTTCATCGTCCACCACCACCTCGACGCGCCGGGTCTCGGGATCGCCAAGATTCACACGGATGGCCTTGGCTGGGTTCAGGGCGTTGGCGATGAACTGGGCTGCGTCGTCGGAGTAGCGGACGATATCGATCTTTTCGTTCTTGAGCTCGCGGATGATGGCCTGCACGCGGCTGCCCTTGAGGCCCACGCAGGCGCCCACAGGGTCCACATCCGGGTCGAGGCTGTGGACGGCCACCTTGGCCCGGTCGCCCGCTTCCCGGACGCAGTTGCGGATCACCACAGTGCCGTCGTGGATCTCGGGCACTTCGTTCTCGAAAAGTTTGATGAGCAGCCGCGGATCGGTGCGGCTCACCTGCACCTGGGGGTCCTTGGCGCTGCGGTCCACACTCACGATCACGACCTTGATGCGCTGGCCCTTGTCGAAGCGGTCGCCGCGAAGCGCTTCATTGCGGCGCAGCATGGCCTCGACGCGGTCGATCTCGAGGATGATGGCGCTCTTCTCGAAGCGCTTGACCTCGGCCACGACAACCTCGCCGATGCGGTTGGCGAACTCGGTGAAGATGCGCTCCCGCTCGGCCTCGCGGACCTTCTGCACCAGCACCTGCTTGGCGGCCTGGGCGGCGATGCGGCCGAGTTGGCTGGTGTCCTGGGGCAGCCATAGGGTGTCCCCCTCGGCGGCGTCCGGGTTCAGCTGCTGGGCCTCGACCAGGCTGATTTCGAGGTCTTCTTCCTCGACCTCGGCCACCACTTGCTTCAGGGCGTAAACGTGAAACTCGCCGGTCTCCCGGTCCATCTGCGCCTGGAAGTTGCCGTAGAAATCCTGGGCGTTGAAGTACTTGTCCGCGGCCTTGGCCAGGGCTTCTTCCACCGCCGCGAAAACATCTTCCTCGTTGATCCCCTTTTCAACGGCGATCATCTTCACGCTGTCGAAAAACGTCGTTGCCACAGTTGCCATATCAAGCCTCCTCTTTCTCGACGGCGCTTGTCTCTACGCCGTGGGCATCGGGGAATTCAGTCAAACATGCGGCCAAGTGCTTGGGACGGGGGGTCTTTTCCTCGTCGAATGGCGCCAGCCGTGCCTTCTGGATGGCTTCAAGGGGGATGGTCTTGAGAACGCCGTCCTCCTCGAGGGCGAGGTTGCTTTCCGCGACGGGACCGATCCAGCCCTTGAATCGCTTCTGTCCGTTCAAGGGTGAGGTGGTCTGAACCCGGCAGAGCCTCCCGGCAAAACGGCGGAAGTGATCGGCCTTGGCCAGGGGCCGCTCCAGGCCTGGGCTGCTGACTTCGATGCCGAGTTTATCCCGGAGATCAGGGAATTCCACGTCCATCCAAAGCAGCAGGCCCTCGTGGGCGGTGGTGCAATCATCCAGGGTGACCTTGCGGTGGCTGGTCTCGGCATCGAGGTGGTCGATGTAGAGGCGCAGCAACTCGTCCCGGCCTTCGCGGGCAGTCTCCAGGTACACGAGCTCATAGCCCAGCAGGGCCAGCTGGCGCTCCAGGGGAAGCTGCACTTTCTTCAAGTCCACCGAGACTCCGAACAGGACAACAAAAAAGGTGGGCCGAACCCACCCAGTCTTGGCACCCGAATCGGGCAGCCATGGCCGAATTGACCTTGGAGTCTATCGCCTTTTGCCTGGGATCTCAAGGTCGCAGAATCCCTCCGGGGGTTCCTCGCTGCGCGAACACCCTCGGGACCCCCAGCACAGAGTCCCGGCCAAGCCGTGCCTCTGCGTAAATTCTTAATGAGAGCCACAGCTCTCCTGGGCTTCAATGGAATCAGGGGGATTTCATGGCCACGATCCTGGACGGCAAGGCGCACGCGGACCGCATGCTGGAATCGGTGCGCACGGGGGTAGAAGACCGCAAGACCAGGGGACTGAGGGCCCCGGGTTGGCGGTGGTACTGGTGGGTGACGATCCGGCCAGCCATGTCTATGTCCGCAACAAGGCCGCCGCCTGCGCCAAGGTGGGCATCACCTCCATCGAGCACCGGTTGGCTGCGGATACGGCCCAGGCGGTGCTGGATGCCCTCATCGACCTGCTGAACGCCGATCCTGAGGTGGATGGCATCCTCGTGCAGCTCCCCCTGCCCAAGGGTCTGGACTCCAAGGAGGCGCTTCATCGAATCAGCCCGGCCAAGGATGTGGACGGCTTCCACCCCATGAATCAGGGACTGCTGCTGGAAGGCCTGCCGGGCCTGCGCCCCTGCACGCCCACCGCCTGCATGTCCCTGCTGGCCCACCATGGTCTGCAGCTGAAGGGTCTGCGTGCCGTGGTCCTCGGACGCAGCGAGATTGTGGGCAAGCCCATGGCCCTGATGCTCCTGGAGCAGCACGCAACGGTAACGATCGCCCACAGCCGCACGAGGGACCTGCCCGCCGTCTGCCGCGAGGCGGACCTGCTGGTGGCTGCGGTGGGTCGTCCCGGCCTGGTGGAGGGGTCCTGGATCAAGCCGGGGGCGGTGGTCGTGGACGTGGGCATCAATCGGATCGAGGATCCGGCCCTTGGAGAGCGGATCTTTGCGGCCGAGCCCAGGAAGCTGGAGATCCTCAAGACCAAGGGCGCCGTGCTGTGCGGTGATGTGCGCTTCGGCGAGGCTATGCAGGTGGCTTCGGCGGTGACGCCTGTGCCGGGCGGCGTGGGTCCCCTGACCATTGCCGGCCTGCTGGCCAACACTCTGATGGCCGCGCGCGAAAATCGATGAACTGCCGTCCAATCCTTATGGACACAGCCCCCCGTCCACGTTGATGACCTGACCGCTCATGTAGCTGGCCCAGTCGGAGCAGAGGAAGGCCACTACGCCTGCCACCTCCTCGGGTTCTCCCTCTCGCTTAAGGATGGTTGGTGAGAGCAGTTCGCGACGCGCCTCCTCGGACACATCCTGGGTGAGCTCCGTGTGGATGAGGCCGGGATTCACGGCGTTCACCAAAACGCCGAAGGAGGCCATCTCCCGGGCCAGGCTCTTGGTAAGGGCGATGATTGCGCCCTTGCTGGCGCCGTAGTTGGTCTGGCCCGCCATCCCAATGATGCCCGTGGGGCTCACGATGTTGACGATCCGTCCCCATTTGCGGGCCATCATGCCCCGGACGAAGGCCTTCGTGGCGTAGACGGTGCCGCGGAGGTTCACGTTCATGACCTCTTCCCACTTTTCGTCACCCATCAAGATGAATGGACCGTCCCTGCGAGTGCCGACGTTGTTCACCAGGATGTCCACGGGGCCGAGCTCAGCCTTCACATGATCTGCAGCAGCTTCCAGTTCGGCCTTCATCCGCACGTCCGCCAGGAGGGCCAGGGAGCGGCGGCCCAACCCACGGATCTCCGCCGATACGTCCTCGGCCATGTCCAGGTTCTTCTGTGCGTGGACCACCACGTCTGCTCCCCACCGGGCCAGTTCGATGGCAATGGCCCGCCCGATGCCCCTGGAGGAGCCCGTGACGAAGGCAACGCGGCCGAGCAGGGGTGGGGTGGCGAAGGGCATAGCAAGATCCAGATGCAACGGATTAGGATGCACCAGGGGGGGAAGCATGTCCAAGGATCTGGTCAGCCCTGACGCCATGGAGGTCTTTCTGAGGGTGCATCCGGACTGGGTCGCCCAGGGGGATTCCCACGGACTCACTCTTCGTCGCCGCTATGCATTCTCGGCCTATCCCCGAGGTCTTGGTTTCGTGGTCGCAGCGGCTGAGCACGCCGAGAAAGTGAACCACCATCCCGACCTTACCCTTGGCTACCGGTGGGTAGTCGCCATCCTCACGACACATGTCAGTCGCGGCGTCACCCAGAGGGATCTGGATCTGGCCGAGGTGCTGGATCGGCTATATCAGGAGCACATCTAGGGTTGAGAAGCCCTCCGGCTGGCCGCTAGCCTTATTTCACCAGAGATCCGTTGGGGGGTAGCCGGTTGAAGCGCTCCTGCATGGACTTCACTTTGGTGAGATCCAGCTCCTGCGGGTTGCTCGGATCGCTGGCCATGATCTCGCGCAGTTCGATGGCCTGATTCTTCGGTAGTGGCAGCACCAGGGCCTTGGACAGGCTTTCCCGCAGGGACACCAGGAAGAGGTCAAAGGCCTCTTGTCGCGGGGAGCTGGGCGGGAGCAGATCCCATACCTCCACGGTGGCTTCACCTGCCTGCCGAGTGGCCCTGGGGGCGGGGCGTCGGGAGATCCCCAAGATCAGCCCATCCCAGCAGCCGCGCGGTACCAGGTGAATCTTCACAACGGAATCCACCCCCAGATCCGTTTGAAGATCCAGAGCCATTTCGCGGATCGGAAGCGGATCCTGGGCTGACACCATCAAGCTGACCAACAGGAAGAACTCGGTTCGCATGGGACCAGGTTCCGTGGAAGATGAAGACTAGGGCTTGCGGGGCTTTGGTTTCCCCGCACGGGACGCGGGCTTGCGAGAGGACCGATTCACAGGAGGCCCTTCCCGGCGAGGGTCAACTGGATGTGCGGGTGAACTGAACGAGCGCCGAGGGCGCTCCTCAGTGCTTTCACGGTGGGGGCGGGCAGGCCGGTTCGAGGAGCCGGAGGTACGTCGTGGCCGCTCGTCGCCCTCGTCGCGACGGGGACGGGCGGGACGATCATTGGGGCCAGACGCGGGTCGTGGCCGCGCCTCGCCGTCCTCGCGTCGCGGTTGGGCCGGGCGGTCGGCGGGGCTGAAAGTTCG
>CAIXHJ010000006.1 GCA_903919165.1 uncultured Holophagaceae bacterium | reverse complement strand
ATACACCTTCGGGGGTAACCGCAATGAGGGAGGCGCATCCATGCGCAACCTTCTCGGAGGGAAGGGCTGCAACCTTGCCGAAATGGCCGGGCTTGGCATCCCGGTTCCTCCGGGGTTCACACTCACCACAGAACAGTGCAGTGCCTACTATGAGAATGGACAAAGGCTTACCGAAGAATTGAAGACCGAAATCCTCGCAGCCCTGAAGTGGCTTGAGGGTGTACGCAGTTGCGGCTTCGGTTCCACAGAGAAACCACTGCTGCTTTCCGTGCGCTCCGGTGCCCGGGTCTCCATGCCGGGCATGATGGATACCGTCCTCAACCTGGGGCTGAATGACCAGACTGTCATTGCCTTGGAGCGCGCCAGCGGCAACCCCCGTTTCGCATGGGACTCTTATCGCCGGTTCATCACGATGTACAGCAATGTGGTGCTCGGAGTCGAGCACGCCCTTTTCGAGGCAGAACTGGAGCGCGCCAAGGAGAAGCTTGGCAAGCACCTTGATACGGACCTTGGCGCCGAGGAATGGCGCAGACTCGTCTCCGTCTTCAAAGACATCGTACTCGATGAGACTGGCGAAGCCTTTCCACAGGACCCCATGGAACAGCTATGGGGGGCCATTCGCGCTGTCTTCGAAAGCTGGAACACGGGACGCGCCATCACCTATCGCCGTCTGCACCGCATTCCCGATGATTGGGGCACCGGCGTCAATGTACAGAGCATGGTTTTCGGCAACATGGGGGATGACTGTGGTACGGGTGTGGCGTTCACGCGGGATCCAGGCACTGGCGAGCGCCTGTTCTATGGGGAGTACCTCATCAATGCGCAGGGTGAGGATGTGGTCGCAGGTATTCGCACGCCCCAACCCATCACGCGGGCGCAGGCCGAAGGAACGGGGCTGAAGAGCCTCGAAGAGGCGATGCCGAATTCCTTTGCGGAATTGGACGCCACCTGTAAGCGTCTGGAAACGCACTTCAAGGACATGCAGGACATCGAGTTCACCATTGAGCGGGGGAAGCTCTTTCTGCTGCAGACACGAAATGGCAAACGGACGGCCATGGCTGGCATCCGAATCGCCATCGACCTGGTGGATGAGGGCCTCATAGATAGCCACACGGCCCTCAAGCGTATTGATGCCGACAGCCTTTCCCAGCTCCTGGCCCCGGTCTTCGATCCCAAGGAGAAGGACCGTCTTCGAAAGGGTGGACAGTTGCTGACGAAGGGCCTGAACGCTGGTCCTGGAGCGGCCACAGGCCGGATCGCCCTTACCGCAGATCAGGCCGAGAAGATGGCCAAGGAAGGTCCTGTGGTGCTGGTCCGGGTGGAGACGAGTCCCGAGGATATCTCGGGCATGGTGGCCTCCCAGGGCATCCTCACGGCTCGCGGCGGGATGACCAGCCATGCGGCCGTAGTGGCCCGCGGCATGGGCAAACCCTGTGTATGCGGCGCATCCGCTATTCAGATCGACCTGGACCGTGGCGTTGTGAAAGTCGGCAGTTGCGAACTCAAGGCCGGCCAGGACTGGATCTCCATGGACGGATCCACCGGCGAAGTGTTCGTCGGCAAGCTCAGCGCCCATCCATCCGAAGTCAATCAAGTGCTGGTCGACGGTAGCCTGAAGGTTGATGACAGCGACCTCTATCAGCGCTTCGCCAAGATCATGGCTTGGAGCCATGAGGCCAAGCGGATGAAGGTTCGAACCAATGCTGATACACCCCACGATGCCACTGTGGCCCGCGCCTTCGGCGCGGAAGGCATCGGCCTGTGTCGCACGGAGCACATGTTCTTCGAGGGGGATCGCATCCTTGCCGTGCGGGAGATGATTCTAGCCACTGATACCGAAGGCCGTAAGAAGGCCCTGGCCAAGCTCCTGCCCATGCAACGTACGGATTTCGAGGGCATCTTCACGGCCATGAATGGTCTACCCGTGAACATCCGTTTGCTGGATCCGCCCCTGCACGAATTTCTGCCCCAGGATGAGCCCGGCCAGAGGGAAATGGCCGAGGTGCTGGGAGTGGACCTGAGTGCCGTGAAACGTCGTGTGACCCAGCTTCACGAATTCAACCCGATGATGGGCCACAGGGGCTGTCGCCTCGGTATCACCTTCCCCGAGATCATTCGCATGCAGGTCCGAGCCATCGCCGAAGCCGCGCTGAACGTGGAGGCCAAAGGCATCAAGGCCATTCCGGAGATCATGGTCCCGCTCATCGGTACCGTGCGTGAACTGGCCTACACCAAGACCGAGATGCTGGATGAGATCGCCCAGGTGAACAAAGAACGCGGCGTCAAGTTCGCCTGCCCCATCGGCACCATGATCGAGATTCCCCGGGCGGCCCTCACCTCGGACCGCATCGCCCAGGAGGCCGAGTTCTTCAGCTTTGGTACCAACGACCTCACCCAGATGGGCTTCGGGTTCAGCCGCGACGATGCGGGCACCTTCCTGCCGGAATACGTCGGGAAGAAGATCCTGGAAGACGATCCCTTCCAGAGCCTCGATCAGGAGGGCATCGGCGAACTGGTGCGCATCTCCTGCGAGAAGGGGCGAGCGGCACGGCCTGGCATCAAGCTGGGAGTTTGTGGTGAGCATGGTGGCGATCCTCGCAGCGTGGGCTTCTTCCACCGCGTGGGTCTGGACTATGTGAGTTGCAGCCCTTACCGCGTGCCCATCGCCATCCTGGCAGCGGCCCAGGCGGCGCTGGACCAGTAGCTCAGTTAATCAGTTATCCTGAAAAGGCCGCGCCCCGCGCGGCCTTTTTGTCGGATACCCCATGGCCAAGCCCATTAGCGACCAGCCCGAGATCATCTACTCGATGATGCGGGTCAGCAAGATCTACAACAACAAGCCCGTCATCAAGGACATCTCCCTCAGCTACTTCTACGGTGCGAAGATCGGCGTGTTGGGCCTCAACGGATCTGGCAAGAGCACGGTGCTGCGCATCATGGCCGGCGTGGACCACGACTTCAACGGCGAAGCTTTGCTCAGCAAAGGCTACACCACTGGCATCCTCGACCAGGTGCCCCAGCTCGATCCTGAAAAGACCGTGCGCGAGATTGTGGAGGAGGGGGCCGCCGAGAAGGTGGGTTGGCTTAAGGACTTCAACGCCATCAGCGACCAGTTCGCCGATCCCGACGCGGACATGGACCTGCTGCTGGCCAAGCAGGGTGAACTGCAGGAGAAGATCGACGCGCACGACTGCTGGGATCTGGACTCGCGGCTCGATCAGGCCATGGATGCCCTGCGTTGTCCCGATCCCGAGATGAAGATTGGCACGCTGTCCGGCGGCGAGCGACGCCGTGTGGCCCTCTGCCGCCTGCTGCTCCAGGAGCCTGACATCCTTCTGCTGGACGAGCCCACCAACCACCTGGACGCAGAGACCGTCGCCTGGCTGGAGAAGCACCTCCAGGACTATAAAGGCACAGTCATCGCCGTCACTCACGACCGCTACTTCCTGGATCACGTGGCCGAATGGATCCTCGAGTTGGATCGCGGCGAAGGAATCCCCTGGAAGGGCAACTACTCCAGCTGGCTGGAACAGAAACAGGGTCGCCTGGCCAGGGAGGAGAAGTCCGACCAGAAGCGGCAGAAGACCCTGGAACGCGAGCTCGAGTGGATCCGCATGTCGCCCAAAGGCCAGCACGCCAAGAGCAAGGATCGCATCGCCAACTACGAGCGGCTGGCCGGCGAAGAAGGCCGCCAGAAGGAGCAGGAACTGGAGATCTATATCCCCAGCGGTCCGCGCCTCGGCGATCTCGTAGCGGAGTTGGAGGGCGTCTCCAAATCCTACGGCGACCGCCTGCTCTTCGAGAACCTCAGCTTCGCCATCCCCCGGGCCGGCATTCTCGGCGTTATCGGCCCCAACGGCGCCGGCAAGTCCACGCTGCTGCGGCTGCTCACGGGCCAGGAGAAGCCCGATTCAGGAACCATCCGGATCGGCGAGACCGTCCGCATGGCCTATGTGGATCAGCTTCGCGCTGGACTCGATCCCGAAAAGAACGTGTTCGAAGCCGTATCCGGTGGCTATGAGCAGATCGAACTGGGCGGCAAGCTCATCAACGCCCGCGCTTGGTTGAGCCGGTTCGGATTCAGTGGGGATTCGCAGCAGAAGAAGATCTCGGAGCTGAGCGGCGGACAGCAGAACCGCCTCAATCTGGCGCTCACCCTGAAGAGTGAAGCCAACCTGCTCTTCTTCGACGAGCCCACGAATGACCTGGATGTCAACACCATGCGCGCCCTGGAGGAGGCCATCGAAGCCTTCGCGGGCAGTGCTGTCCTGGTGAGCCATGACCGCTGGTTCCTGGATCGCCTTGCCACGCACATCCTGGCCTTCGAGGGCGATTCCCAAGTGCAATTCTTCGATGGGAACTACAGCCAGTACGAGCAGTATCGCAAGGACGTGCTGGGCCTGAAGCCCTTCGATCCGCACCGCATCAAGTACCGCAAACTCACCCGTTGAGGCGTGTGTTGGAGCTGTTCTCGGGCTTGGGCGGCTGGCGCTGCGCCCTGCGGGACCGTGGCAGCGTCATTGCGGCCTATGACGTGAGTGAGGCCGCCAATGCCACCTACGCCCTCAATCACGGATGCGAGCCCAGAGCCAGAGAACTGGCCACGCTGCCCGTGGAGGAACTGGCGGGCCTCGCCGCCGACACCTGGGTGATGAGCCCGCCCTGCCAGCCCTTCTGCCGCATGGGCAACCACCAGGGTCTGGGTGATCAGCGCTCCAGGGCCTTCCGCCATCTCATGGACCTCTTCCGCCAGGCGCCACCGGACCATCTGGTGGTGGAGAATGTGGAGGGATTCCTGGGCTCGGATGCCCATGCGCTGCTGTCGGAGCGCATCCATGCCCACGGCATGCACCAACTTGATCTCCAGGCCTGCCCGAGCCGGTTCGGACTGCCCAATCGGCGACCCCGGGCCTTCATCGTGGCCTCCAGAAAGTCCATCGAGCCATGTCCTCTGCCGGATCTCCCGCCCACTTCCTTGGCGGGCTACCTGGACGCAGCTGAGGTCGATGGGCTGTATCTGAAGCCGGACATCCTGGCACGGCACCGGCCAGGCCTTGATCTTGTGGAACCTGGCGACGTGCGCAGTGCCTGCTTCATCGGCGGTTACGGCCGGCGCTATGTGGGCAGCGGTTCCTTCCTGAAGACGGAACGCGGTGTGCGCCGCTTCTCGCCCAGTGAAGTGGCGCGCCTCCTGGGGTTGCCGGAAGGGTTCCGGTTCCCGGAACAGCTTTCTCTCGAAATCCGGTATCGGCTGTTGGGCAATGGGTTGTCCATCCCAGTGGCGGCCTGGGTACTGGATCACCTGTAGAATCTGTTACGAGCTCATCATGCGCCTCCTGCTTTCCGCCTTCGCTCCCGAACTGGGCCCTCTGGCCGGAGATCCGCCTGCGGGTTGGGAAACGGCCACGGTGGGCGTCGGTGCTGTGACCGCTGCCGCCAACACGGCGAGCCTACTGGCGAAACACCGGCCCGAGGCTGTTGTGTTCCTCGGCACCTGTGGGCGCTACGACGGTCGCCTTGAAATGTTCGAGATGCTGTGGGCATCCGAGGTGATAGCCACGTCGCTGGAGGAATTAGGCGGCAACGCTTATCGGCCCAGGCTTGAACGGGTACGGTGGACCTCGACCCTGGAAGGGCCGCTGCCGTCCCATCCAGTGGCCGTCCCACCCGCCATTACGAAAACGCTCGAAGGCGCGGCCCTGCTTTCTTCGGTGGCTTCCGTGGAGCACCTGGAACTCGGAGGTGTCTTCGCGGCCTGTCATGGGGCGGGTGTGCCCTGTGGTGGGGCCTTGGTGGTGGTGAATGACGTGGGTCCTGAGGCTCATGCCCAGTGGACAGCCAACCATGTCGAAGGCAGCCGGCAGCTGGTGGCGAGACTCATGGCTTCAGGTCTCTTCGAAGAGGCGTGAACGTCACGACTCCATCTCCGGTTTCGATGCCCCACCCACCGGTCGCAGCGGAGACGCGGACGCCGCAGGAGGCTCCTGTCATCCAGGGCGTCAGACCTTCGCGGCGGAAGGTCTCCAGAGTCTCAAGATGCGGGTGCTCGAAGGGGTTACGGAAACCTGCGGAGATGATGGCCACCTCAGGCTTCAGCGCCGCTATCCAGGCTGGATCCGAAGCATTGCGGCTGCCGTGGTGTCCGGCCTTCAGAAGGCGGTGCATGGATGGACCCGGTTCACCAAGATCCATCAGGTCCCGCTCCTGAACGGCCAGGGCATCGCCCATGAGCCACAGTTCCCGGTCCCGCCAGGTGACCCGTAGTACGGCTGACACCATGTTGGCGTCGGGCAATGCGAAAGCCTGGGCAGGCCAACGCACGCTGAAGGCGGCTTCGCCCCTGGTCCAAGTGCCCCCTCGCAGCAAGCCAGCAGGGTCCTCTCCCGCAGAAGGACGGTACGGGATCCACGGGTCCTCGTCATCGGCTGTGACCGGCACGGAGGTCGTATGGATAGGCCAGAGCCGCGCCAGAGTCGCCCAGCCGCCGGCATGATCGCTGTGGGCGTGGGTGATTATCAGATGTACGGGCTCGCGCACGCCTCGGCGGCTCAGCACTCGGGCCAAGCGCCTGCCTGTCCAGGGTCCTGGTCCCGTGTCGATCAAGGTGGCGTCTCCGCCCGGTACCCGCAGCAGCAGCGCATCCCCCTGGCCGATGTCCACGGCTTCGAGAGAAAGGGTGTCCGGACTCCGACCCGTGCCACGGCACATGAAGAAGCCCAGGGAAGTGAGCACGAGTCCCACGGTCAAGGCACGGGTCCGCTTCAGCCTTCCCTGCAGGTGGGCTAGGGCCAGCCACCCCAGGGCCAACAGCAGCCAAGGCCAGAGGATCCCCGTTCCTAGAGGTGCGATGCCTGTCAGTGCCGGTACGAGCCGGTCACCCATCCAGGTCAGAACGAAGGCCGCGCCCTGGGTGATGACCGGCAGGGGCAGCAGGATCAAGGCGAGGCATAAGGGTGTGAGGAAGGCCACCAGGGGGAGCACCAGGAGATTGGCGAGGATGCCCCACCAGGGCGCGCCGCCGTGAAGCAGGGCCAGCAATGGCATGGTGGACAGCCAGGGAGCCGCCAATCGTCCGAAGGGCAGGGCACGGCGCCCCAACAGCGGGGACAGCAGACCGGCCAGCGGCTCCGCGCCCCAGAAGACACCCAGCAGGGCCCACCAGGCCAACAGGAAGCCGGGCTCCACACCTGCGGCTGGGTGGCCCAGCAGCCAGAGCAGCAGGGCCAGATGCAACCCTGCCACGGGCGGAAGTTTCCATCCGCTGCTTCGGCCGATGGCCCATGCCACGCCCATGAAGAGGCCCCGCCATACCGGAGCGGAAAAGCCCACCAGCGCCGAATACAGCACCCCTGCGGCCACGGATCCAGCGGCCGCCCAGCGCGCGCGTAGCCGGCGAAGCAGGGCCTCCACCGCGGCCATGACCAGGGTCACCTGCAATCCCGACACCACCAGGATGTGAATGGTGCCGCTTTCAGCGAACACACTGAAGTGCGCTTCATCTGCGGGCGGGATCCCCAGGGCGAGGGCGCCCCATAAATCCTTGGCCGTGGGCCCCAGGGGCAGAGCCTCAAAGCGACGCCGGGCAAAGACCTGCAGCCGGAGCAATAGGGAGGGCTTGGCCGGTCCTATGGCTTCCATCAGTTGGGTCGAGGACAAGTAAATTCGGCGGGGCGACTCATCGCTGCGGGCACGCCAGAGCGGGCGTTCCGCCAGGAAGATCGGGGCAGGGCGGACCGGTCGCAACTCTGCTCTGAATCGGACCGGCGTGCCGGGTTCGGGGGGCATTTGTTCACTGTCCGCGGGCACCGTGAGAGGCACCGTGAGGCCTTTCATGGAGTCGGGGGCGGAGAGATCGATCTGACTGCGCAACCGTTCACCCTGCAGGGACCACGGGGCGGTGATGCGGCCTTCCAGAGCCTGGAAACCAGTGGGCAGCGCCCCCTCCCACCGGGCCTTGCGGGCCAGGCCAAGGAACGTAAACCCCACCAGACTGAGTGCCAGGGGCACCACGACCCAGCGGCTGCTCCGAACCAAGGGAAGACTCAGTATCCAGATTCCGCCACCAATGAACAGCCAAGGCAGGACCACATGGCCATCCCAGCGTTCAGGTACGAGCCATGGGACCCCGCAGGCAAAAACCATGGCCCAGGCCAGGGGCCAGTACGAGGCGCCGGAGAGACGCTGCCAAAGGCTGGATCTGGAAAGCATGCAGACCGAAGTCTACCTTCATTCACCCTCTCCAGACCTTGACAGGGTGCTTCTGATCCGGGACTCTGATGACCATGAACCCGGCCCGGGCCCTGGTGGCCAAGCCCGTTATGTCGGTGGTGGTGCTGTCGGGATCCACCTCGGTGGTAGCGGCTCTCCAGGCAGTGAAGATGGGCATCCTCGCGGATCCTGCAGGCGAGGCAGAATCCGCGCAGGTTCTGGAGCAACCTTGAACCATCTCCCTCCACGTCTGGTACTGACCCTGCTCACGGCCTGCTGCCCGATGTGGGCCTGGTCCCCGAAAGTCCACGAAGCACAGACGGCCAAGGCCATCCGACTGGTGCCACGCCGCATGGCCGTCCTTCTTCGGGCCTACCCGCAGGCCCTGCTTGAGGGCGCCCGCGGGGTGGCCAACGATCAGCCCCCCACGGTTGAACAGGTGGAAGCCCAGTTCCGCACTCTTCTGCGTCTCAGCGAGGAGCACCGCCGCCCGGAGGAGATCGTTCGCGATCTTGGGGTGCTGGCGCACCAGGTCCAATTGTTGACGGATCCATCGGCCATGGAAGGCGTGAGCCCCCTTCGGGAAAGTTTTGAGGCCTACACCGACGAACACTTGCCCCATCTGCTGGTGACCCAGGAGCCCTATTGGGCAGCCACAGGCAACCTGGATCCCGTCCCCCCTCTTCGCAGGTGGATGGCCCTCAAAGGGGAACGCAACAAGCGTCTGCGGGATTGCTTCGATGAAGGCACAGGTCGGCGTGTTGGACCCTGGGATGAGCTGTCTCTTCCATTTGCCCAGATGCAATTGGCTTTCTCCAACGGTGTCCATGCCACCGCCAACCTCTGGATCCTGGTCTGGCGGGCCGCCGGAGATCTCTGGGAGATGCCCGCGGGACCATAATAACAAAGCTCTCTCGCGGGTCAGCGCGCTAGGTGAAACACGACTATCGGGCTATCTTTCCAAGCGATACCTTTGGAGTTGGACATGGGCACCTATACCCGCCTCGGGTCCTACCTGCTGGCCTCAGAGCTGGCCAGTGACCCGTTTGGTGCCATACATCGCGCGGTTGTCATCGCCGGCAGCAGCTTCGATCGCCATGTGCTGGTGCGCACCTTCTCGGAGGAGTTGATCCAGGCTGGGATGAATACCCGACTGGCCGAGGCGGGCCGGGTGGTACCTCTATTGGAGGGCGCGAAGATCTTCGGACAGGGTTACCGGATCGAAAGCGGGAAGGTGCCCCATGTCGTCTGGGACCATGTGCCGGGTCGCAGCCTTGCGCAGCTCATTGACGAGGCGAAACAGGAACAGATCCCCTTCAGTGTGGATCACGCCTTCACCGTGATCCAGGGCGTGGCCCAGGGCATCGTAGAGATGCACACCAATGGCGTCAGCCACGGCGTGCTCAGCCCCCACAGCGTGTGGGTGAGCTTCGACGGGACCACCCAGCTCGTGGATGCGCCTTTTGCCTCGCTGGCCAAAAGCATGCTGGCCAAGGCTCCCTCCGCCAGGCACGAACTGGCCTCCTTCCTCCAGGGGCCTGAGGACAATGCCCTCCAACAGGACCTGTTTGCCCTGGGGGCCATGCTCTACGAACTCCTCACCTTTGAATGCCTGCCCGTGGGAGCTGATCTCCAGACAGTGTTGGATCAGGCGACCCTCAAGGCCGCCCAGGAGGATGGTCCCCTCCCAGCGGAAATCCGGGCCTTCCTGGGTCGGCTGCTTTTAAGCCGCCAGTCCTTCACCACGATTGAGGCCTTCAGCGCAGACCTTGAACACGTGCTCTACGAAGGTGAATACAGCCCTACCACATTCAACATGGCTTTCTTCATGCACACGCTGTTCCGGGAGGAGAATGATCGGGATGCCACCGCCATGGAGGCGGAGCGGGGCGACAACTACCTTGTGTATACAGCCGCGGGCGAAACCCTGCGCAGCCGGCCCCCCCAACTGGGTCAAATGGTTGGTCTGGCCGAAGTGCAAACGAGCAAAAAGAACTCCGCTCTCCTCATCGGTGGGGGTCTCGTCGCTGTGGTGGTTCTCGGGCTGGGTTATTTCTTCCTTGGCCGCCACAGGACAGATCCGGCCATCGTGAAACAGCTAGAGGAACTTCAGAGCCTGAAAGCGAAAATTGAGCAGCAGAAAGCCGACCTGGACGCCAAGGCCAAGGCCGAGAGCGAAAACACAGCCCAACTGCAGAAACGGCTGACTGAAACCAAGTCCGCCGATGAGAAGACGAAGATCCAGAAGCAGATTGAGGAGGCACAGCAGCGCAGGCTGGATCTGGAACGCCAGCAGAAGGAGGCAGAGCAGAGGCTGGCCGAGCAGCGGCAGAACGAGCAGAGGCTGGCCGAGCAGAAGCAGGCCGAGCAGAAGCAGGCTGAGCAGAAGCAGGCCGAGCAGAAGCAGGCTGAGCAGAAGCAGGCCGAGCAGAAGCAGGCCGAGCAGAAGCAGGCCTCGGAAAGCAAGCCTGCAGTGCCTCCGCCGGCCCTTCGGCCAACGCCGGTTCCAGAGGCTCCCAAGCCCCAGTCCGTGCCAGAACCGCCGAATGCTGTGGCCTCGACGGCATCCGCGGCTTCACAGCCTGCGCCCGTCGCTGCTCCTGTCTACGAGCCCGCCCGCATCGTGAACCAGTTTGTCCCAATCTATCCTCAGCGTGCGATCCAGCTCCGCTGGGGAATCAATCAGGATCAAAAGGTGCGTTTGAAGGTCTTTGTGGGCGAGCAGGGTCAGGCTCTCAAAGTGTCCGTGATCGAAGGCGTGGTTGGCACCTATGGATTCGACGAGGCTGCCATCGAGGCCGCCAACAAGTCCACCTTCAGTCCGGCCACTCGCGATGGCAAGCCGGTCCGCGGCTGGACACCCGAGATCGTCTACAAGTTCCTGAAGCGGAACTGAACAGGACCCTGCCTGATAGCGGGCCCCCGCGAATGAGCCCATGTCATGCCCGCTGCGCGGCCTCATTGGCGAGGCGGTCCACGCGTTCATTCTCCGCGTGGCCCGCATGGCCCTTCACCCAGTGCGCTTCCACTTGATGCCGCGCGAGCTGCAGATCCAGGGCCTGCCAGAGATCCGCGTTCAATAAGGGCTTGCCGTCCGCCTTCTTCCAACCACGCCGTTTCCAGTCCTTCAGCCAGGATCGGATGCCCTTGACCACATATTGGCTATCGCTCCGCAACAGCACTTCGCAGGGCTTGCTGAGCCTCTCCAGGCCCCGGATGGCGGCCGTCAGCTCCATGCGGTTGTTGGTGGTGTCCGCCTCTGAACCGGAGCCTTCCTTCTCCTGGACGCCCGAGGCGAGGTGCACCCTCAGCAGGTATCCCCACCCGCCCGGGCCGGGATTGCCTAGACAGGCACCGTCACAGTAGAGCTCGATCTTCATCCCACCAGGGTAGACGCAGACACCGAAACTTCCGCCATGGCCTTGCGGAGCAGCTCCACGCCCAGATCCAGATCCTCCGTGCAGAGATTCAAGGCGGGGCGGAAGCGCAGGCCCTTCTCACCAGTAGAGAGGAGCATCATGCCCAGCTCGTGCCCCTTGGCCACCACGGCATTGCGCAGTTCCGGCGTGGCGATGTCCAAAGCGCAGAAGAGGCCGCGGCCACGAGGGTTCGAGGTGAACTCGGGGAAGTCGTCGTGGATCTCATGCAGGCCCTTGAGCAGCCGCCCGCCCTGCTTCACGCCGTGGTCCAGCAGGTTTTCCTCCCGGATGACCTCGATGATGCGGGTGCCGCGCACCATGTCCACCAGGTTGCCGCCCCAGGTGCTGTTGATGCGGCTGGGCACCTTGAACACGCCATCCACTTCATCCAGACGCCTGCCGGCGGCGATACCGCAGGTCTGGCTCTTCTTACCGAAGGCGAGGATGTCCGGCCGGACGTCGAACCACTGGTGGGCCCACCACTTGCCCGTGGCCCCGAAACCCGTTTGCACTTCGTCGAAGATCAGCAGGAAATCGTGACGATCCGCCAGGACACGCAACTTGCGAAGGAACTCGCCACGGAAATGGTTGTCACCGCCCTCGCCCTGGATGGGCTCGATGATCAGACAAGCGATGTCATCGGGGTTCCGGGCCACGGCGGCCTCGATGGCGGCGACGGCTTCAGCCTCCGCCGCCTCGGTCTTGGCGAGGTCCACCGGGAACTCCAGCTTGGGGTTCGGCACACGGGGCCAGGGGAATTTGGGGAAGTACTGGTGCTTGCGGGGGTCGGCCGTGTTCGTGAGGCTCAGGGTATAGCCCGTGCGCCCGTGGAAGGCCTCGCGGAAGTGGATCACCTGCGAGCCCTTCTCGCCTTTGCCCGCCGCCAGGTTCTTGCGCACCTTCCAGTCGAAGGCGGCCTTGAGGGCGTTCTCCACCGCCAGGGCACCACCATCAATCCAGAACAGGTGGGGCAGATAGTCCGGCGCCGCGTGAGTGCCGAAGGCCTCCACCCACTCCGCGAAGGCCGTGGTGTAGATGTCGGAATTGGCGGGCTTGTGGACGGCGACCTCGCCTAGGCGTTGTAAGAAGGATGCCTCCAGCAGGCGGGGGTGATTGTGGCCCAGGGGTGCGGTGGCGAAGAAGGTGTAGAAATCCAGATATTTGCGACCATCCCTGGCATCCACGATCCAGGACCCGTGGGACTTCTCGAGATCCATCACCAGGTGGAAGCCGTCCACCAGCATGTGGCGGCCGAGGGTGTCGAAGACGGCCTTTGGGTCGATGT
>CAIXHJ010000005.1 GCA_903919165.1 uncultured Holophagaceae bacterium | reverse complement strand
CCCCTGGCCTTGGCCTCGGGCCTCATGATCTGGGCCGCTTGGCGGCTGGCCAAGCGCCTGGGAGCCCGGGATCCACTGTGGGCGCCCTACTTGGCCGCCACGGGTCTGCTGGCCTTCCTGGTGGGGCAGCTGTTGACCCTCGATGCCCTCTTCAGCGCCTTCCTCGTGGCGGCCATCGCCGCCTTCGTGGAAGCGGTGGCCCGGCGCCGCGAAGGGGAACCCTCCCTCGCGTGGACCCTGCTGACCTTCCTTCTGCTGGCGGGTGCCATGCTGACCAAGGGCCTGGCGGAAGTGATCCTCACGGGTGGCATCCTCCTGTTCTCCATGGCCTTCGCTTGGAAGGAGACCCAGCTGCGTTGGGCGGTGATCCGGACGGCCCTGGATCCGCTGGGCTGGCTGCTATACCTGGTTCTGGTGGTGCCCTGGTTCTGGGCGGTGAACCAAGCCAATCCCGGCCACGCCCAGTTCTTTTTCATCCACGAGCACTTCACGCGCTTCCTCACCCATGAACACGCGCGGCAGGGCTCTAACAACTGGCTGCTGGACAAGCTCTACTTCATTGGAATCCTGGCCCTGGGTCTGCTGCCCTGGGTGTCGGCCACGGTCATAGGAGTGAAGCGGAGCTGGACCTTCCTGAAGGGCAGGGGGCCCCAGAGCCAGGACCACCTGGCCCGGTGGATCGTCGGGATCACGGTCCTGGCCTTCCTCTGGCCCCTGGTCTTTTTCAGCATCTCCGGCTCCAAGCTGCCGCCCTACATCCTGCCCGCCATCGTGCCCCTGGCCTCACTTGCCTGCGCCTTCGAGCGCGATGGAGAGGAACGGCTGGGGCTGCGCCGCATGGGGAAGGAGCTGATCCTGCTGGGCGTCATCTTCCTCCTGGCCGCGGCCCTCTTCCGCAAGGACCTGGGTGGGTTCGGCTGGATACTGGCCCTGGGCGCGGGCTTCGCGGGCCTGGGCTTCTGGGCCCACCACCCCAAGGGACTTACGGCACTCCGAATGAAAGTGGCCCTCGGCACGGTCCTGTGGCTGCTGATCGTGGCCGCCCAGGCCGCGGCGGGGCCCAGCAAGTCGGTGCTGGATCTCGTCCGGAAAAGTCCAGCGAACGCCCAGTGGATCAGCTACGGCACCTACTTCCAGGGCCTTCCCTTCTACGCCCGCACCCGGACGGTGGTGGTGGCGGGCACGGGGGAACTGGAGTACGGCAGCCAGCGACTGCCGGATGCGGCACGCTGGTTCAACGAGCATCCCGCCGTGCTGGGCGCGATGGCCGACCGCATGAAGGTCGAGGATCCTTCGCGGCCCGTGCTGGTGATGGCCAAGGCCGCCAGCTGGGAACAGCTGAACGCCGATGAGAGGGCCCGCTGGGAGGAAGTGGCCCGCAATCCGGCGGCCGTGGTGGCGCGGCGGCGGTAGGGCGGAGGGCGGTGGGGTGTAGGCGGTAGGACAGACAGGCCCAGGCGATTCAAACAGCCGCTACAACATCAATGGCCCAAGGGCGGAACTGGACGCGGTCCGCGGGACCGCGGAAGGAAACTGTTCCCACAGGCCACCGCCTACTTGACGGCCTCTTTAATCCCCTGTCCCGCCTCTTTGGCACCCTTCGCGATGCCCTTGCCCGCAGTCTTGGCGCCTCGGCCCACGGCCTTGCCACCTTCCTTGGCCGCGTGCCCGACAGCTTGACCCGCTTCCTTGGCCGCGTGGCCCACGGCCTTGCCTCCTTTTTTGGCAGCCTCGCCGACGGCTTGGCCGCCCTTCTTGAGGTCCTGGCCGATCTCCTTGCCTGCCTGCTTGATCTCTTCCTTCACACCCCCAGCGGTCGCGAGGCTGGTCAGCAGGAGGAGGGCGGGGAGCTTTGGGGCCATGTTCCATTCTATCGCGCTGGGCGAGAAGGCTGCTTCCAGGGGAAGATGGAGGGATGGATGGATCCTCGCTCCAGCCGCCAACGGCTTCCCGCCTCGCGGGCTGGCTGAGGGCCCATGCGCCTGAACTGCTCTTCGCCATCCTGCTGCTCGCGGTGTTGCCCATGCGCGATCTCTGGGCCCCGGATGAGCCGGACTTCGCCCAGTGCGTGAAGGAGATGCGCCTGCGCGGCGACTGGCTGCTGCCCTACCTGAACGGCGCGCCCTACAGCGAGAAGCCAATCCTCTACTACTGGGTGATGAAGACCTCCTCGATGTCGCTGGACGCGCTCACCGGTGGCTTCGGCTTCACCCAGGGGGTGGCGGCCTGGGCCCTGCGCCTGCCTTCGGTGGTTGCCGCCGTGGCCTTCCTTTCGGCCTTCCGCCGCTGGGCCGCGCGCTTCCTGACACCCGACACCGCCGAACCCGCCGCCCTGATCCTGGCCACTACGCCCATCTGGTTCTGGCAGAGCCAGTTCATCCAGATCGATCTGCTCTTTTCGGCCCTGCTCGCCTGGAGCTGGCTCTGCTGGCTGGGCGGCTACCTGCTGCTGCGCATTCCATCTGATATCGCCAGGACGGGTGAACCCCGTCGCTGGTTCCTGAAAGCCTATGTCTGGCTGGCGCTTGCCTTCCTGGCCAAGGGGCCGCTGGCTCTGGTGCTGTCGGCATTGCTGCTGGCGGTGTTCCTGGCCTGGCAGCGCGATCTCAAGGTACTCGGGCGCACCTACATCCTCGCGGGACTGGGCATCACCTTGCTCATTGTCGCGCCCTGGTATGTCGCCGCCGGGTGGAAGGGTGGCTCCCACTACGTCTACGAGCTGATCGTCCTCCAGAATTTCGAGCGGGCCACGAAGGCCTGGGACCACATCCAGCCCTGGTGGAAGTACGCCGAATACCTGCTGGGGGACTTCTTCCCCTGGGTGCTGCTGCTGCCCGCGTTGGCCCTGCATCTGCGCCGGGCGCGCAGCCTGGGCGATCCCGCGAAGCGCTTCCTGCTGCTGGCCTTCTTGCTGCCCTTCGTCTTTCTGAGCCTGGTGCAGAGCAAGCAGGGCAAGTACCTGCTCATGGGCTATCCCTGCCTCGCCCTTCTGCTCGCGGATCTATTCCGGCAGCTGGAACCTCCGCGGGCTCGGCGCCTGGGCGGTCTCCTCGCGGGCGGTCTGGCGGTGCCCGCCGTAGCACTGGTGGCGTTGGTTCTTGGCGCGGGTGGCGCGAGACTCCAGGCCCAGATCGCGCCGTTCCTGGGGCCTCTGCGCCTCATGGCCCTTGGGATGGTGGGCGGAACGGTCTACGTCGTGGTCCAGGTGGTCCGTGGCCAAGCGACCCGACTGGTTCCCGCCGTGGCCCTAAGCCTGGGCTGGCTGTACCTGGTGGGTGGCACCTGGGGCTTCCGCCTTTTGGATCCGCCCAAGTCCTATCGCCGCTGGACAACCGCTGTCCAACCCATGATCGCGGGCCGACCCGTCTACTACTGGCAGACCATCCGCAGCGGCGTCATGGTCTACACGGATCACCTCATGCCCGAGCTGCGCACGGCCAGGGCCCTGGAAGCCCTGGATCCCGAGGCCCGCCTGGTGGCCCAGCGCGGCGAATGGGAACAGGATGCCTGGGGCATGACGCCGGCCCTGCGCTCCCGCTTCGAGGT
>CAIXHJ010000004.1 GCA_903919165.1 uncultured Holophagaceae bacterium | reverse complement strand
CTGGAAGCTTTCGGGGCACTGTTTCTGCGCCACCTTCGGGCCTCCGATCCGGTGGGTCGGCTGGGCGGGGACGAGTTCCTCATCGTTCTGCCGGAGACCTCGCTGAAGCTGGCCATCACGGCCGCCGATGCCCTGCGCTGGGCCCTTGCGGAGCATTCACTGCTTCTGGAGGACGGGCAGACCCTGCACTTCACCTGTAGCCTCGGGGTGGCCGAGCTGAAGGCAGGAGAAGCGGATGGTGGTGCTCTGCTGGCCCGTGCGGACGCGGCTCTCTATGCAGCCAAGGCTGGGGGGCGCGACCGCGTGTTCCCGGCCCTGTGAGCGGCCCGCGTCCACCCGCACAGATTGGAAGCGTGCGCTGACCGCACCCCCGATCAACCCTTCTTGGATCGCTCGGCCACCTTGTCCAACATCTCCCAGATCTGGTAGCAGTCCTCGCAGGAGGAGCGGGGCTCACCGCAGGGGAAGCCCTCCACGCCGATGCCCTGGCATTTGGGGTTGCGGAAGAAGAAGAGGAGCTCATTCAGAGAAGCATGGACCCGGTTGCGCAGGGATTCATCGGGCAGGGCCCGCAGGTTCTGGATGAACGTCCACTCTGTGGCGCTGAGTTCGGGCTGATCGATGGATTGGGACATGGACACTCCGGGCAGGGCCAGTATACGAAGATCAGAGGTCGCACCCTCCCTACTTCAGGTCCTTCTCCAGGCGGGTGAGGATCCGCTCCATCTCGTCCATGATGCCGTTCATTTCGGCAATGGCCTTGTTGAACGGCTCCGAGGTGGTCATGTCCACGCCGGCGCCCTTGAGGAGGTCGATGGCGGGCTTGGAACTGCCCGAGGAGAGCATGCCGAGGTAGGCGTCGCGGACCTTGGTACCGCCCGTCTTCTGCTCCTCGCGGATGGCCTTGGCGATGCTCGTCGAGGCCACCATGCTGGTGGAGTACTGGAAGACGTAAAAGCCGCGGTAGAAGTGGGGGATGTAGGCCCACTCCACCGCCATCAGGTCGTCGACCTGGCAGATCCCCTGGTCGTGGCCGTAGTAGTCGCGCACCAGCTTGAGGTAGAGCTCGGATAGCGTCTCTCCGGTGATGGGTTCGCCGTGCTCCGCCCGCTGGTGGACCTGCAGCTCGAAATCCGCGAAGAGCGCCTGCCGGAAGAGGGTCTGGCGCAGGCCATCGAGGGCGTTCCCCAGCAGCGCAAGCCGGGTGGAATCATCCTTGGCCTTCCCCAGCATGTAATGCAGCAGCAGGTTCTCATTGAGGGTCGAGGCCACCTCGGCCACGAAGATGGGGTAGTCCGAGGTCTGGAAGGGCTGGTTCTGGTAGGACAGGTAGGTGTGCATGGAGTGGCCGCTCTCGTGGGCCAGCGTCGAGACGTCGTCGTACTGCCCGTTGAAGTTGAGCAGCTGGAAGGGGTGGAGGCCGTAGACGCCCGTCGAGTAGGCGCCGGAGTGTTTGCCGGTGCTGGGCAGGTAGTCGGTCCAGCGGCTTTCGAACCCCTTCTTGAGGGCCGCCACATAGGGCGCGCCCAGGGGAGCCACCGCCTCCAGGGTGATGGCACGGGCCTCATCCGGCTCGAAGCGCATGTCCACTTTGCCGACCATGGGGACGTAGAGGTCCTGGTAGCGGAGTTTCTCCAGGCCCAGCATGCGCTGCCGCAGCTTGAGGAAGCGGTGCAGGCTCGGCAGGCTGCGCCGCACGTCGGCCACCAGCTGCGTGTAGACGGTGGTGGGGATGTCATTCTGGAACAGGGCCGCCTGCAGGGCACTGTCGAAGCGGTGGACCTTGGTGTCGAAGAGATGGCCCTTGACCTGGGCATCGAGTAGGGTCCCGAAGGTCCGCTCGAAACCCTTCAGGGTGCCGAAGAAGCCCTGGAAGGCCAGGTCACGGTCGGCCTTGACCTTCGAGGCGCGGTAGAGAGTGAAGGCCGCCGAATCCAGGCGCGCTTCCCCCGTGGAGAACTTCACTGTCGGGTAGGGCAGATCGGCATCCTTGAGCGTGCCATAGCTGGTCTGGCCCGTGTCGGTGAGATCGCCCGCCAGCGCCGCCACCTGCTCCTCAGCGGCCGAGAGGGTATGGGGCTTCCAGCGCAGCACGTCCTCCAGGAAGACACGGTAGGGAGCCAGCTTCGGTTCCTGGGCCAGGAAGCCGCGCACCTTGGCCGGGTCGAGCGAGAGAATCTCCGGCCGGATCCAGGCGGCGGCGGTGGCCAGGTCCACATCGAGCTTCTGGGCTCCCTGCTTGAGCTCGCGGGGCCTGCCCAGGCGGGTGTCCTCGTCCGAACGGGAGCCGGCGTAGACGGAGAGCTTGACCAGATCCATCTGAATGGCGGTCACGGCATCGAGCCCGGCCAGCAGCGCTTTGGCCGAATCGCCCAGGTGACCCCGGTACGTGGCCAGGCCCGGAATGCGGGCCGCCGCCACGGCACGGGTCTGCTCCCAGGCCTGCTCGGTGGCGAAGATGTCCTCCAGTTGCCACTTGTACTTCTCTGGTATCCCGGAGCGCTCCCCGGCCAGGGTCGGCCATGCGATTCCGGTGCAAAGGGCGAGGGTGAGGAGTTGGTGGATGGGTTTTCGCATGGGTTGGTCCTTCCTGGAGGGTCTTGACCTGCGGTTCGGGAATTCAAACACATTATCCTGGTGGACGACTACCCCTGTTCCCCGTGCGGCTTTTCATCCAACAGCCAGCGCCGGAGCTGCTCATACACTTCAGGCCGGGCCAGCAGATCCAGATGGTTCATTTCGTGGCCGATCCACGTACAATCTTCCGGGAAGGGTAGGCAGCGCTGGGGATCTTTATGGCGTCCGAGCGCGCTGTCCACGGGCACGAGCCCGTCCCCTAACAGGCGGCCCTTCCAGGACCCCGTGTGTTTTCCGGTCGTCGCGGCCAGGGCGTAGCAGTGCACGCCCTTTGGAAGGGGCACGTGCATCCGCGTGTCCTTGCCGTGCACGAAACGATCCTGCCCCTGCCAATCCCCGTCCAAGAGGTTGCCATGGCGCAGATCGGTGATGCCTGCGCTGCGGACCTTTCCCAGCCTGGCGAAGGGTTTCGCGAAAGGGCTTGCATCCAGGACTCGTTCCAGCCAATGACCGCCCCGTTCAAGGGGTGTACCGTGGTGTGGCGTGCCCAGGAAGATCAGGTGGCGGAGAGAGCCCAGCCAAGCCTGCCCCGCTTCTGAGGCGTAGTGACAGGCGCTGCGGGCCAGCAGGCCGCCCATGCTGTGGGTGAGCATGGTAAGGCTCTCCACCGGCTCCGGCCAATAGGTGAGCAGGGTGTCCAGCAGATCCGCAAGGGCTTTCCCGTTTGTGGAGACATGCAGGCCGCTGTTGTAGCGCAGGTAGAGGGGCGTGCAACCCAGATCCCGGGCCAAGGCCGCGCCAAAGTCTTGCCCCTCTTGCGACCATTGCCGGTCATTCCTGCATAGGCCATGCACCAGGATCAGCAAGCGGGATCCTGGTTTCGGGATCGCCGCGGCAAGGTTCGCTGTCTCCAGTACCAGGGGCTTCCCTCCGTAGTACAGGCTCATGGCAATGGCCAGGGGATTGCCGGTGGCTGCCAGGTGGTCTCCCATCACGCCATTCAGGGCAGCCAGCAGGGCGTCGCGCTCGGGTGAGGACACCGGCTCGCCCTGCGCTGCGGCAAGGGGTGACAGGGTGGCCTCCACGCCGCTGCCCACCGTTTGGGTCAAAGTGCGGATAGCCCCATAAATCAAACCCTTGATACCGCGACCACCGACTTGACGATGGGCCTTCCGCGTATTCGACGGATGCCTGATGGCGTGGTGCACGTCCTCTACCAGGTCTGTGATGCCCACCGTCGCTTCCACGGCCAGCCGTGCCAGGCCCCGCAGGTCCGAAGAAACAGCACGAAGTTTTTTCATCATCCTGCTTGATGATCCTCCCGTACTTTCGCAGGACGAAGCGTATTCGAGCCTGGTCCTCAGGTAGTTTAATG
>CAIXHJ010000003.1 GCA_903919165.1 uncultured Holophagaceae bacterium | reverse complement strand
GAGCACCAATGTGCCGCCGGTGACGGCGGAGCGGTCGCCGCCGCTTTCGCGGATGACGGGGGCGCTCTCACCGGTAATGGCACTCTCGTTCACCGAGGCCACACCCTCCACCACCTCGCCGTCCCCGGGGATGGTTTCACCAGCCACCACAAGCACGAGGTCGTCGATGCGCAGATCCGGAGCATCAACGGAATCAGAAGGTCCTTGGCGAGCTGTCCCGCGCAATCGCTTGGCTTTCACGTCTCGCTTGGACTTGCGGAGGGAGTCCGCCTGGGCCTTGCCCCGGCCTTCGGCCATGGCTTCCGCGAAGTTGGCGAAGAGCAGCGTGAACCAAAGCCAGAGGGAGATGGCCAGGATGAAACCGGGCCGGCCTTCGCCGTGGCCTGCCAAGGCTTGCGCCCAAAGTCCGGTGGTGAAGGCGCTGCAGATCCACACGGTGAACATGACGGGGTTCCGAAGCTGGTGCAGAGGATTCAGCTTGAGCAAGGAATCCAGCACCGCGCGGCGCACGATGCTGGGTTCGAACAGGGGGCGGGCCTGACGATAGATCCCAACTCGCGCATGCGCGAGTTGGGGGATGTCCTGCCGGGACCGGAACGTCATCGGATGCTCCTCAGGGTCAGGTGCTCGGCGATGGGGCCGAGCGCCAGGGCGGGAATGAAAGTAAGTGCGCCGACCAGGAGCACGACGCCGACGAGGACGCCGATGAACAGCGGCGTGTGGGTGGGCAGGGTGCCCAGGCCCTCGGGCGTATGCTTTTTCTTCACGAGAGATCCCGCGACGGCCAGCACCGGCCAAAGCGTGCCGAAGCGGCCAATGAGCATGGCGACGGCCAGGCCGTAGTTGTAGAAGTGCGTGTTGGCATTGAGGCCCGCGAAGGCACTGCCGTTGTTGTTGGAGGCGCTGCTCCAGGCATAGAGGATCTGACTGAAGCCGTGGGGCCCGGGATTGCTCACGGAGGCGACGGCACTGGCGACCAGAACCGAGATGGCGGTGCCGATGAGCACTGCAGCGCAGGGCAGGAGGATGGCGATGGAGGCCATCTTCATCTCGAAGGCCTCCACCTTCTTGCCGAGGTACTCGGGCGTGCGGCCCACCATGAGGCCACCGATGAAGACACCGACGAGGGCGAACATGAGCATGCCGTAGAGGCCCGAGCCCACGCCGCCATAGACCACCTCGCCCAGCTGCATGAGCCACATGGGCACCAGTCCTCCCAGGGGCGTGAAGGAGTCGTGCATGGCGTTCACGGAGCCATTGGAGGCCGCCGTGGTGGCCGTGGCCCAGAGGGCCGATCCAGCGGGGCCGAAGCGGAGCTCCTTGCCCTCCATGTTCCCGCCCGGTTGTTCAGCGCCCGCCACAACGCTGGCCACCTGGTTCACGCCCAGGGGAGTCAGGGCGGGGTTGCCTTTCACTTCGGCCTGGGTGCAAACGGAGAGAGCCCCGACGAAAATCAGGGTCATGGCTGCCAGCAGGGCCCAGCCCTGGCGGCGGTCCTTCACCATGTGCCCGAAGGTCAAGCAGAGGCTTGCGGGGATGAGGAGGATGCTCAGCATCTGCACGAAATTCGAGAGCGGAGAACTGTTCTCGAAGGGGTGGGCGCCATTGACGCCGAAGAAGCCGCCGCCGTTGGTGCCCAGCATCTTGATGGCCACCTGGGAGGCCGCGGGCCCCATGGCCAGTACCTGGCCGCCCACCGTGTGGACGTAGGCCGAGAAGTTCTGGATCAGGCCCTGGGATACCAGGAAGAGCGCGAAGACGGTGGACAGGGGCAGGAGGATGTAGAGGACGCTGCGCACCAGGTCCACCCAAGCATTGCCCAGGCCCGCGGCGCTGCGGCGCGTGATGCCGCGGATGAGCGCCACCAGCACGGCGATGCCCGTGGCGGCGGAGATGAAGTTCTGCACCGTGAGGCCCAGCATCTGGGTGAGGTAGCTGAGGGTGGTCTCACCGCTGTAGGCCTGCCAGTTGGTGTTGGTGATGAAGCTCACGGCGGTGTTGAAGGAGAGGTCGGTCGCCACGTTGGCCTGATGCTCGGGATTCAGGGGGAGCACGGCCTGCGCCTTCATCAACAGGAACACCGCCACCAGGCCGAGCAGCTTGATGAGCGTGATGGACCAGGCATAGGCCTTCCAGCCCATGTCCTCCTCTTCCTTGATGCCCATGAGGCGGTAGAGGCCGCGCTCCAGGGGGCCGAGGATCGGATGGAGGAAGGTCCGTTCTCCCTCGAGTACCCGGGCCATGAAGGTGCCCAAGGGGTAGGTCAGGCCCAGGAGCAGAGCCAGGTACAGCAGGTTCTGGGTCCAGGCGTGGCTCATTGGAATTTCTCCGGCTTCAGCAGGGCGAAGGTGAGGTAGCCCAAGAGGCCCAGGGCCAGCAGGGAGGCGAGAAGCAGGGTCGGGTTCATCATTACCTCACAGCGTCGGAAGCGAATTGGGCCGCCAGCCAGGCCAGGAGGGGGAACCAGGCCAGAACGATGGCCAGGAATCTCTCCAGCCGCTTCTTCTTCTCACGAAGGAAGAAATCCTTCGCGGTTCGGGTGCCGACTACCCCCATCCCTGTGGCCAAAGGCAGGAACCAGGGCATCAGAAGATGCATGACATCCAGTCCTTTCGGTTGGCAGCTCTCCTGGAGCCCAGGCCGAAACCGGTAGAAGGGTACACAACTGTGGAGGCGGCACCCAGGCAGTTTGCTGCCACCAAGGAACTTGGTGAAGCCTCGGTGGCAGCAAGCTCAACCTGCGACCCCAGCAGAAACGAACCACCCATCGCCGCTCCGGAAACCAGCTCCACAAGCCGGTGCGATAGCATGGCTCCGGTGGGCGTTAAGACGCCGTTAGGACTTGGGGCCCGGCCGTTAAGCTGTCGTTAGCAGTCACGCTGGAGTTATTCCATGCCATACCGCTCCGTCCCCGCCCTCCTCGCGCTCCTGGTGGCCATCGTGCCGGCGGCCCAGGCCTGCGGCGCCTG
>CAIXHJ010000002.1 GCA_903919165.1 uncultured Holophagaceae bacterium | reverse complement strand
TGACCGAAGGCCGACTCACGCAGCACGCGATCCGCCAACAGCAGGGCATGGTTCACGATGATGAGATCGGCCTCGGCCACCTCCGCCCGCAGCTTCGTGAGGTAGCAGTCCTCGAAGCGGGGGCACTGCCGGCCCGTGCAACGTTCAACTCGGGCGTTGATCCGGTCCCAGAGGGGCGACTCGCCTTCACCGAAACGGCCCAGGCCCTCACGGTCGCCATCCTGGGTCTCGAGGGTCCAGCGCTGGAGAGCGATCCAGAGCTGCTGGTCGGAGCGGGTCATTTCCAGGAGGGGATCGGATGCCACCGACTCCCAGGCCGTGCGGCAGAGGTAGTTGGCGCGACCCTTGGCAAGAACGGCCTTGATCGGGCGGCCCAGGATGCCTGAGGCCCGTGGCACGTCCTCCTCCAGCAACTGGCGTTGGAGCTGCTTGGTGCGGGTGGCCACCAAGATGGGATGCCGTCCCGCCGCCAGGGCCGGGATCAGGTAGCCCAGGCCCTTGCCCGTGCCCGTGCCGGCCTCCACGGCCTGGATCACGGCCTCGGGTTTCGATTCGGGCTCCGAGCCGCCAGCCCGCCATCGCTGGAACCGGTCGGTCCCGTCCACCACGGCGTTGTGCACCAGTTCCGACATGCGCCGCTGACCGGGCCGGTCCTCCGCTTCGGGGAAACAGGCGAAGATCCGTCCCTCGGGCGGGGCGAAATAGCGGTCCATGGGGTGCGCCATCGGATCAGTTTGGGGCAAAGGCGGAAAAAGGGCGAACGGCCTTTAGGAAGCGTGGTGCCTCATTTGTGGTAGTCCTTCCCCCGGATGATCGTAAAGGCACGGTACAACTGCTCCAGGAACATCACCCGGGTGAGTTCGTGGGGAAAGGTCATGGGCGACAGGCTCATCTGTTCTCGGATCTCTTTTTTGAATTCCGGATCAAACCCATGGCTGCTGCCCAGAGCAAAGGCCAGCCGTTCTCCGCGGTTCATGCGCTCCACCAGCCACTGGGCCAGGCCCTCACTGTCCCGGAGTTTCCCCTCCGGTGTTAGCAGCACCGGGCACGTAACCGCCGCCAACTTCGGCCGCAACCGCTCGGCTTCGTCCTTCAATTGCCGCACCGGGTCGCCCTTGCCTTCGGTTAGTTCCGTCACCTCCAGCCGCGCGTAGGGGCGGAGCATGTCGAGGTAATGCTGTTCCAGCCCACGGCAGGGTTCCAAACGGAGGCGGCCGAAGGCGAAGAGTGCGACGGGATACATGCGAGATCTCATATCAGAGCCCCACACCGCTGCGCGGGGGGTGTCGGGCGAGCAAGGCGAGGAACGCGAGTCGAAGCGTAGCAGGTACTACGCGTGATAAGCGTGACGCTGGATCGCGACGCCCGCCGCCCCTCGCCCGGAGGGATGAAGCCAGGGGGGCGCCGTCGGGCTCTGATATGAGATCTGAATGTGATCAATTTCCCTTGGCAGCGCAGGGGGATGACTTCACCATCCATTCATCCTGATCTTTCCGGAGGATTCCCGATGCGCCGCTCCTTGATGCTGCCCCTTGCCAGCCTGCTTCTCGTGCCTGCCTTTGTCGGATGCGGCGGAGACGAGGTCCCCACCACCGCGCCCGCCCCCGCGAAGGAACCCGCCGACATCCTGTACAGCCTTCAGTACATGGCTGTGCGCAAGAACTACGGCCAAGCTGCGGTCATCGCCCCCATCACACCGGATATCGTCTATTCCGGGGCCATGCACATCCACCAGGATGCCAAGGCCATGGGTCTGGAACTCACCCCCGAGGAGATCAAGGGGCTGGGCATCGAGCACCTGGCTGCCAAGCTGGACAGCCTGCCGGGCGGGCCGACCGATGACTACCCGATCAAGGACGCCCGTCTGGCCTTCAACGCCGGCCTCTACCGGCTTACGAAGGGCCTCACCGCCAAGAGCTGGGGCAACATGAAGCACATGGGCATCACGGACAACACCGCCGGCCGCCAGTACGGCTCCCAGACGATTGTGAAGGACCTGGCCCTCGGCTTCGGCGACGCCAAGGTCCTCACGGTCAGCTGCATCAAGAAGCCTGATGGAAACTGGGGCATCTCCTTCATGCGCTACGAAGTCAACCTCAAGAACCTGAAGCAGGATTGATCCGTTCTTTTTTCAATGGTGGGGGATCTGCTTGGATCGTTGCGCGATTCGAGTTAGGAAAAGGGCCCGCACCGTGGCCCCCTTCTAATGAAATGCTTTTCCTATCACGGGCCGTTCATGCGGCCTGAGCAGGAAGGACATTGAGGTGGAGCTGAACCAACCCGCGGATCTCGCCGCCCGCGCCCTCCTGGGCCGATTGCTGGTGCGCGAGGAAGTCAGGCTCCGCATCACGGAGGTCGAGGCCTACGGCGGGCCTGAGGACAGCGCCAGCCACGCGCGCCACGGCCGCACGGCCCGCAACGCGCCCATGTGGGGGCCGCCCGGTCGGGCCTACCTCTACTTCTGCTACGGCATGCACTGGATGCTGAACGTGGTGACTGGACCCGAAGGCGAAGCCTCGGCGGTACTCATCCGCAGCGCGGAGGTATTGGCTGGCCTCGATCGCGTTCTGGACCGCAGGAAGGCCGCGAAGAACTCACCCCAGCTCTGCGCGGGTCCCGGCAAGGTGGCCCAGGCCCTCGGCCTCGACGGGACCTTCGACGGCCATGATCTCTTGGCCCCCGGCGGCCTGGAACTGCGGAATGGACCACGGCCGGTGGGCATCCTCGTGGGCCCGCGTCTGGGCATCGGCTTCGCCACGGCGGAGGATCAGGTCCGCCCTTGGCGTTTCGCCGACGGCGACAGCCTGGCGGTCCTCCAGAGGAAGACCCTTCATTCCCTCTGAACCCGCCTATGCTTCCCTCCTGGAGGCCACCATGCCCTATGTCAACATCCGCATCACCCGCACCGAGGCCACGGCCGAGCAGAAGGCCGCGCTCATCAAGGGAACGACCCAGCTCCTCGTGGACGTCCTCGGGAAGAACCCCCAGACCACCATGGTGGTCATCGATGAAGTCGACACCGACAACTGGGGCATCGGCGGCGAGACCGTGACAGCGCGGAAGAAGGCTGGGAAATAGCGCCGGTCCTTGTGCAACCTTGGCTCAACCCGCATACTCAGGATCCGCTCGATTCGAGCCCTTGCGGGGGCGAGAAAGAGCGGCCACCCCACTGGGTGGATCGTCCACCACGGGGGTGACCGGTTTCGACAGGTCCCGACCATGTGGGTCGCGAAACAAAGCCCGGTGGGCTTTGTGAAGCGGGGCCCCACAGGGAGGGAATCACGCCGGATTGGGTTTCTCCTGCTAGTGTTCTAAGTACCACACTCGGGGGTGACCGGTTTCGACAGGTCGTGATCCAGGTGCACGGTGCAGGCGGGGGTTGGACGGCTGGCCCCCTCATCAAGCCGCCCACATCAAACTGCCAACGATAACTTCGAACTGGCTCTCGCTGCCTAGGGCAACCTAGGCTCCGAGCGAGTCCCCGGGATCTCTGGGTACCGGGCTCGTTAAACCTCCGAAAGGGTGGCTTCGGCCTGCCGGACGGAGGCACCAGATAGGCTGCCGCGACGCTCCTTGACGGCGGCCGAGATCAGGGGGCAAACGTCCTGAGCGGCTCGTCCGTTCTCCGCCAGGGGGTTTCAAGAGCGGACCAAGCCTGTGGAAGAGCCGCCATTCGGCATGTCTTGGACGTGGGTTCGACTCCCACCACCTCCACCAAACAAAAGCCCCCGTCTGCGGGGGTTTTTGTTTGGTGGAATTGCCGCTGCGGGCAGGTAGGCGCCCATAGCGGCAGTCCAGTGGGCTGTCGCTATGGATCAGCGCCGTGCCCAGCAGCGACACGCCGGGCACGCTGACGGGCTTCTTTGCGCGGCGAGGTAGATAAGTTTGTCGCGAACGACACTCTTACCTACCTCATGGGGCTGCGACTAACTTACATACCTTGTGGGCGTGAACCGGGGTGGCTACTCAACCTTCCTGCTCCTCGGAATACGGTAAGACAACCGCCGGTCCCCCATCCCTCTCGTATTGGTGCATTCATCGAAGTGCAGAAGTCACCGTCCCCTGCACACGAGGGAGTTTGGGCTGAACGCCAACTAGACCTGCTCTGAGCCTCGCGAATCAGTGTTTGGAACCCTAGAGCTCGAATCGCTTGGCCTCAACCGAAATAAGACATTCACGTAAGAATCGGACTAGCTTACGGGGAGAACGTCAGTGCCAAAAATCAAAGAATATTTCCCTTGGGCAGTACTCATGCGTTGGTTGACATTTTGTAAACCTGATTTTTTAAATTTGCGCTGAAATTTTTATTTTAGTGCTTCCCATCACCATTTGGCCCCTCGGCACTCCCCTCGTACGGTTCCTGGGGCTAGAGTCATTTCGTCCCGTTTGAGGCTTCAGAACCACGCCGTCGCAGCCTTGGGACTAGTCCTGCGGCGCATCCGTTCCAGACCATTCTGACCCGGGCCCGAGCCCAATCTTTCTCAACACCTTCCTTCCTGGAGGAACCATGAGCCAGTACGTCAACGAAGTCCTTGAGGGCCTCAAGAAAAAGGCCCCGTGGGAGAGCCTCTTCATCCAGGCGGCCACCGAGATCCTGCATTCCCTGGCCCCGGTCCTCGAGAAGGAACCCAAGTACAAAAAGAACGCCATCCTCGAACGGCTGGTCGAGCCCGAGCGCGCCATTTCCTTCCGAGTGCCCTGGGTGGACGACAAGGGCCAGATCCGCATCCACAACGGCTGGCGCGTGCAATTCAACAGCGCCATCGGGCCCTACAAGGGCGGCATCCGCTTTCACCCCAACGTCACCCTCGACACGCTCAAGTTCCTGGGCTTCGAGCAGATCTTCAAGAACAGCCTCACCGGCCTGCC
>CAIXHJ010000001.1 GCA_903919165.1 uncultured Holophagaceae bacterium | reverse complement strand
GTGTGAACCAATAGGGGTGTGCGGAGCTTCTGGACGTTCCACACGGGGCTGCGGCGCCGCACAAGGTCTACATCCTCGCTGGGCGTCTTCCCGCCAAACATCGTTCGGACGATGGCCTCGTCCCGGTAATCCTCCCCAGCGTAGCCCACCCGGGCCAGCAGGTCGGAGACGGGCACTCCCGCATAACAGGCGGCGAATTTCTCATGATGGTCGAAGACCGCCATGAGGGCGATGAGGCCCCCGTGGCTCCAGCCCACGATGGCGCAACGCTTCGGGTCCACGGGCAGGTGCTCCACGGCCCAGTCGCGGCCTGCCACCACGTCCTCGATCTCCAGACCACCGTAATCGATGGCCTCGTAGAGGCCTTTCCCGTAGCCTGTGGAGCCCCGGTAGTCCGGCGCCACCACGATGTAGCCGCGCTCCATCATCTCCCGCACGATATGCGCGTGGTAGGTGCTGAAGTCGCCGTGGACACCCCCGTGAGGCAGCACGATCAGCGGCAGCTTCCGGCCCGGCTCGGCCTTGCGGGGTACGAACACGTACTGTTGGATCTTCAGAGGGTGACGCTCGTTCTTGATGCCATAGGTCTCCTGGCCCCTGGGATTGGGCGGGCCCGTGTAGGTGACCTTGTCCACCCGGGCCACGTCGGAGAGGCGCTGGAACCAGAGTTGGTCGTCCGCGGCCTTCCGGAGGGCGTCAAGGTTCCAGTTGAGCCCATCCAGGCGTTTCTCGACCTGTTTCAGCCGAGCCTCCTCCTGAGGACTCTGGGCCTCGAGCGGAAGGGCCGGGGGGAGGAGGGCGGTGAGGCAGAGCAGGAGTTCAAGGGAATGGCGCATGGAAACCTCAGGGACGCGTGACTCAGATCCTACCGCACCGGTCCTCGTCTTGCGTCGGGCGACCGGGGTTCAGCCTTCCCAACTCACCCAACCCGCGCGCCCGGGGATCTCGCGACGGGTGACTTCCTTGGCCGGGGGATTCGCGGCTTTCAGTTCCGGTAACCAGTCGATGTGGGTACGGGCCCTGACGCCGCGCGCGTTCAAGCCGCCCAGGAAGGCGTCGAAGGTCTCAAAGAGGGCGCCGCCTTCCACTTCCGTGTGCAGGGCGTAGACGTTCAGGGCATTCTCGCGCACCAGGTCCCAGACCTCTCGGTTCACCTGGTCCGGTGTGCGTCCGTCCAGGCCCAGGAGCTCATCCAGAGTGGGCAGTGTAGTGGGAATTTGCAGGGTCTTCAGGGTCTGTCCCCTCACGATGGGATAGAACGGTGCGATGCCCCGGCAGTCGCCGGCATAGGCGAGACCGTAGGCCTCCTGCAGCTCCAGGGTGGTGTCGTTGCAGCGCCAGGCGGGACTCACGGCGCCCAGGGGCTTCTCTCCGAAGACGGAACCGAAGGCCTCGTGGGCATTCGCGTACCAGTCCGACAGCCAGAGCCGGGATTTCCGGTCCAGCAGGTCGTGGTACTGCACGTGGTCCCAGGCATGGATGCCCACCTCATGGCCCGCCGCCTTCGCGGCCCGCATCTCCGCGTCTGCCTGTTTCCAGATGATGGGTGCCGGCAGCAGCACGCCGTACATCATGGTCCTGAAGCCATACAGCTTCGTGGCGTTGGTGCGGCGCATCTTGGCCAGGAAGCCCTTGCGGAAGATGCGGCGGATGGCCTTGCCGCTGTTGTCCGGTCCGAAGCTGAAATAGAAGCTGGCCCGCATCCGGTGCTTGTCGAGCAGCCGCAGCAGGGTCGGGATGCCCGTGATCGAGCCTTCCAATGTGTCCACATCGACGCGGAGGGAGATGGATTTCATGCGGGTTCCTTGTCCCTTCCATTCCACCCGCGAATGGGGGCTGCCACAAGCCAGCCGTCCGCCGATAGACCTGATGATATCGAATTGAGTCAATAATGAGATAGAGACTCTTCATCTCCATTCATCGAAACCCTCACCAGGTTTGAATTTGGGCCTGCCGCAGAAAAGCCCTAGAAAAAGTAGACGGTCCGAGCGCTATCCGATTTATGATCATCGCCGTCCACCCCGGGAAGGTTTTCACATAGGAGGTTTCACCATGCAGAAATCCCTCCAAATCGATCCCAACAAGTGCACAGGCTGTCTCCAGTGCGAGATGGCGTGCTCCTGGGAGAACTACCGGAGCTTCACGATCGCCAAGTCGCGCATCAAGGTGTTCTCCTTCCATCACGAGGGGCGGTTCGTGCCCTACACCTGCACCCAGTGCGATGAGGCCTGGTGCATGACGGCCTGTCCAGTGGACGCCATCCAGCTCGACCCCGTCACCGGCGCGAAAATCGTGCTGGATCCCACTTGCGTGGGCTGCAAGGTCTGCACGATTGCCTGCCCCTTCGGCACCATCAACTACGTGGCCCAGACCGGCAAGGTGCAGAAGTGCGACCTCTGCGACGGCGCGCCCGCCTGCGCGAAGGCCTGTCCCACGGCCGCCATCACCTACGTGGATTCGGACTGGACGGGATTCGAGAAAATGCGCCAGTGGGCGGGCAAGACCGACACCAACCCCGCGACGGTGTGAGGAGAGACTGCCATGGCATGGACCAAGAACGTCCTTCGCGTGAACCTTGAGGCCGGCACCTGCATCACGGAGCCGTTGAACATGGCATGGGCCCACGATTACATGGGCCAGCGGGGTCTCGGCACGAAGTACCTCGTCTCGGAGATCGATCCCAAGGTCGATCCTTTTTCTCCCAAGAACAAGCTGATCTTCGTGACGGGGCCGCTCACCGGGACCATGGCGGCCACTGGCGGACGCTATTCGGTGGTCACCAAAGGGCCGCTCACCGGGGCCATCGCTTGTTCCAATTCCGGCGGGTACTTCGGCGCCGAGCTGAAGTTCGCGGGCTGGGACATGGTGATCTTCGAGGGGGCTTCGGCCAAGCCCGTCTATCTGCTCATCACGGATGGGCAGGCTGAGCTGGTGGACGCCACCCACCTCTGGGGCAAGACGGTCTGGGAGACCGAGGGAATCATTAAAAAGCAGCACCAGGATCCCCAGATCCGTGTGGCCTCCATCGGCCGGGCCGGGGAAAACCGGGTGCTCTATGCCGGCATCGTGAACGACCTGCACCGGGCCGCCGGACGGTCCGGCGTCGGCGCCGTCATGGGCTCGAAGAACCTCAAGGCCGTGGCTGTTCGTGGCACGCGGACCGATGCGTACCAGATCGCGGATCCTGAAGCTTTCTTCGCGGCCACCGAGGCGGGGAAGAAGGTGCTGGCGGCCAATGGCGTGACAGGGCAGGGGCTCCCGACCTACGGCACCCAGGTCCTCATGAACGTCATCAACGAGCTGGGGGCGTTGCCCACCCGCAACCACCGGGAAGTCCAGTTCGAGGGCGCCAAGGCCATTTCCGGCGAGGCCATGCACGAAAAGCGGCCCACGGATGGCAAGGCGAACCTGGTCACGAACGGTGCCTGCTTCGGCTGCACCATCGCCTGCGGCCGCATCTCCCGCATGGATCCCAATCACTTCAGCATCAAGGACAAGCCGCAATACAAAGGTGCCTCCGGTGGCGTGGAATACGAGGCCGCCTGGGCCCTGGGCGCCGCCAACGGCGTCTCTGACCTGGAGGCCCTGACCTACGCCAATTTCCTCTGCAACGAGGACGGTTTCGATCCCATCTCCTTCGGCGCCACGGTCGGTGCCGCCATGGAGCTATATGAATTGGGCCTCCTTACCAAGGAGGAAGTCGGGTTCGAACTGCCCTTCGGATCCACCGAGGCCATGGTCAGGCTCGCCGAATTGACCGCCATCGGCGAGGGCTTCGGCAAGACCATCGGCCTGGGTTCCAAACGGCTCTGCGCCAAGTACGGCCGGCCTGAGCTTTCCATGACCGTCAAGGGCCAGGAGTTCCCCGCCTACGATGGCCGTGGCCTCCAGGGCATGGGCCTGGCCTACGCCACCAGCAACCGGGGCGCCTGCCACCTCCGCGGCTACATGGTGTCCCCCGAGGTCCTGGGCATCCCAGTGAAGATGGAGCCTCAGGCAACCGAGGGGAAACCCGCCATGCTCAAGGCCTTCCAGGACCTCACCGCCGTGGTGGATTCCAGCGGCCTCTGCCTCTTCACCACCTTCGCCTGGGGCTTGTAGGACATCCAGTCCCAGATCCAGGCCGCCTGCGAAGGCGACTGGTCCGAGGAACGGCTGCTCCTGGTTGGCGAGCGCATCTGGAACATGGAGCGCGAGTTCAACCTCGGTGCCGGCCTCACCGGCAAGGACGACAAGCTGCCGCCCCGCCTGATGAAGGAACCCGCACAGACTGGGCCGCAGAAGGGCGCGGTGTCGAAGCTGGACATCATGCTGCCGGAGTATTACCAGGTCCGTGGTTGGACACCGGAAGGTGTGCCCACCGCCGAAACGCGCACGCGTCTCGGCGTGTGAACTGTGCTAGGTCTCCCATGAGACATCTCATCATCGGAAGCGGTCCCGCCGGCGTGGTGGCGGCGGAGACCCTGCGAAAGGCCGACCCCGCCGCAGAGATCACCCTGCTCTGCGGCGAGGCGGGGCCGCCCTACTCGCGCATGGCCATTCCCTACCTCTTGAAGGGGGGCATCGCGGAGGCAGGCACCCACCTCCGCAAGGATGCGGACCACTACAGTCGCCTGCGCATCCAGCTGGTCCAGGCCCGCGCTCAGTCCGTGGACACCGCCAACCGCACCGTGAGCGTGGGTGCTGGTAAGAGCCTGCCCTACGACCGCCTGCTCATCGCCACCGGTTCACGCCCAAGTGTGGAACGCATCCCGGGGATTGAGCTGCCCGGCGTCCACCACTGCTGGACCCTGGAGGATGCTCGCACCATCCTCGCCAAGGCCCGGCCAGGCACGCGCATCGTCCAGATGGGCGCAGGCTTCGTGGGCTGCATCATCATGGAGGGTCTGCTCTCGCGCGGTGTGAACCTCACGATTCTCGTCCGCAGCGGCTACATGGTGCGACGGATGATGAATCCAACGGCCAGTGGGCTGCTCCGCCGCTGGTGCGAAGCCAAGGGCGTTCGCATCCTGACCCACACTCAGCCGAAGGGCATCACCTCCGAGGGGGGTGTCCTCCAGGTGGCCCTGCCCGATGGGAGCATCCTTCCCGCGGATATGTACCTCAGCGTCGTGGGTGTGGATCCGAACCTGGGATTCCTGGGTGGCAGCGGCATCGAGCTTGGCCAGGGGGTCCTGGTGGACGCCACGATGCAGAGCAGCCTTCCCGGTATCTATGCGGCGGGGGACGTGGCCGAGGCCAACGACTGCCTCACCGGGAAGCGGCAGATCAACGCCATCCAGCCCAATGCCGTGGATCAGGGTCGCATCGCGGCGCTGAATATGGCCGGACGGCCCGCCCGCTTCAAGGGCAGTTTCGTCTTCAACGTGCTCACGACCGTCGGTCTGGTGTCCTCCTCTTTCGGTGAATGGCAGGGGGTCCCCGGAGGAGAGTCCACTGAAGTGTTGGACGAAGCCCGCTACCGCTACCTAAACCTACAGTTCGAAGGCGACCGGCTGGTCGGTGCGAACACAGTGGGCTTCACGGATCATGTCGGAGCCCTCCGGGGACTCATCGAAGGTCGTCTGCCGCTGGGCGTCTGGAAGCAACGGCTCATGGATGATCCCACCCAGATCATGCAGGCCTACCTCGCCGCGGCGCATAGCATGGCATGAAGATCACACTCAAGCTGTTCGCCTCCCTCGCCGTCCATCTTCCGGCCGAGGTGAGGTCGAGCCATAGCCTTGCCTTGGACATGGAACCCGGGGCCACCGTAGCGGACGTGATCCAACGGCAGGGCATCCCGCCAGGGCAGTGCGCTATCGTGCTGGTGGATGGCGTCTGGGTGGCCAAGGCGGCGCGTGCCGGTCGAGTGCTTTCCGAGGGTGAAGTTCTCGCCATTTGGCCCCCCGTCGCCGGCGGGTAGATGACGATCCGTCGGAGCCTAGAGATGAGCCTCAGCCGCGAGGAATTCTTCCGGTTGCTTCTATCTGCCGTCGGTTCGCATCACGTGGGCAAGGATGGGGTGGTTAGCGGCTCGGATGGGCCG